>PWVU01000045.1 GCA_003561715.1 Candidatus Kaiserbacteria bacterium
ACTAGCCGTCCAGATCTTTCGCTTTTTCAACCCACGCAACACGCGCCCGCCGGGAGGAGGGCGCGTTTCGTATTTCAATACAAGATGAATATCTACTCCACCTCCCCCGGATTTGCCAAGCAGGCTTCAAACTCTGGCGTCATAGTCCACCCACACTGACCGCTCGCTTGTCGCTCGCAGGTCGCGTCGCGATAACAGGCGTATTCGGGAAGCCATTCGCAGGTTGAAATGGCGTCCGGCTGATCGGTACACAATTGCCCGCTACAGCCGCCGACAAAGCAACCGCCTGAACCACCCACGATCGGCTCCTCTGGGGTTGGTGCGGGTGCGGGTGTCGGCGCAGGGGCTGGTGCGGGATCCGGCGTGACAATTGGGTCGGGTTGTGGCGCGGGAGACGTGATGGGCGCATCTCCGTTGTCCGCCAAAGGCGCCTCGTGTTCGTCTTCCTCTCCCCGTATTGCAACCGCATCAACCTTCCACGCACCATCCTCAACGACCAGCTCGACCGCGCGCAGTACGCGCCCTCCCGAGTAGTTGAGTCCAAGCACCACAGTCGCGCGCTCATCGCTGACTATCGTGAGATCCTCCACACTGATGCCCATGTCCGGCACATCCTGGATGCCGACAAAGCGAGCGATATCCGCCGAGAGTGTCTCGCGTGCCACCTCAGTTCGTGCGCGCACAGAGAGTACCGTGTAGATACGATCGAGTGCCGCCTCGTCCGCAGGAGGCGCCGCACGCACGACATCTTGCATAAAACTAAATCCGAGTGTCTCGGCCTCGGCATGTGTAGGCTGTTCAACAACCGGCTCATCCGCTTGAAAAGTATTTCGCTCAAGCCCCCACCACACCAAGCCGGCGATTCCGAGAAGCAGCACGATTAGAATGATACGTTTTGACATACGAGAAATGTATGAGAACGAGTACGTGACCTCATGATACCATATCGGCATGCCAAGCAAATCAAGTCTATTCAGCCAGCGTGTATGGGAGATCGCAACCGCGATCCCGGAAGGGCGCGTCATGACTTACAGCGGACTCGCCCGTGCAGCCAGTGGCGGCCCCTTAGCCGCACGGAGCATCACAAATATATTAAGCAAAGCACCCAACCAAAGCGCTATCCCCTACCACCGCATTGTCTATGCTGATGGGCGGGTGTGGCTCTCAACCGCATACGAGAAGAAACGACGAGCACTCTACCGCCGCGAAGGAATTCGCATCAACGCTCGTGGGTATATTGAGAACTTTGAGGAGGTGGAGTATTACCCGCAATAGAACACGGACCGACACATGGTAACACCATGTCCTATAAGACATGCTGTTAATACAGTAACCGAATGACCGTGCACAAGTTGGTCGTTGCATTGTCTGCATACCTACTCACAGACCGTAGAGCACCACGTGCGATGCTCTCAAGTCGGTATCCTTGATCGCAAGCAAGTAGTGAGGCAGCATGTATTCGTAAGTGCGTAGAGCGTGTTGCTATTCTCTCAAAGCATCTGCACACACCATCTGGAGACCTGACCGCGTGCCGCATCGGCACGATGCCGGACTGCCGATATGGTAGAGTATAGGCGATGCTTTCAACGAAAGATATACGTCTCTATCTTGCCGAGCTGGCACCGTATCTACGAGCGTCGATACTGCTCTTCATTTCCAGCATTGCGCTGGGTACCTATGCAGCACACACAGAGCCCGCAGTTGCCGAAGAGCTGATGCAGTCGTTTGCGCAATTCGTCGAGACAATGGAACATCTCTCGCCGCTCGCGCTCACCTTCTCCATTTTTTTGAACAATGCCTTGAAGACGTTCGTGTTCATGTTGCTCGGCATTCTCTTAGGTATCGCGCCCGCGCTCTTTCTCTTTTTCAACGGATTTCTGATCGGCGCGGTAACACTCCTTATCTATGAACGCATTGGCGGCGCATTGTTGCTCGCAACACTTATTCCCCACGGCATTGTCGAATTGCCCGCGGTGCTTGTTGGAAGCGCGATCGGATTCTTACTTGGCAGGCGCGCATTGCAAGCCATGCGGAACAAAGACATCGCGCTGATCCCTCATATAAAACGTGCGGTGCTCTTTTTTGTGCAAGTGTTGGCGCCACTCTTCGTGCTTGCGGCGATCCTTGAGGTCTATATCACTCCCGCAATTGCGCATATGGTCGAGCGAGCGTTGTGAGCAATGAAGCAAATGTCTACGCAATACTAGCGCGGCATACGCAGTGAGTATATGTATCATTCACGTATCAAAGCACATCGAATACCACGCGCTCTTGGCGCCATTGGCGCCATCGTATGGATCGGGTACGTACTATACACGCTGACAAACGACACGACATCTTATGCGCACGCGCTATTTGCGGGCATCGCAGGCGCAGCGCTTCTACTCTATGCATGTAATGGACCCTCAAAACTCTCGGCACGCAGCGGCAAGGCGCTGGTGCTGATCGGTGTCGCCTCGTTGCTTATGCTTGTGCTCAATGATGGATGGGATGTCTCTGCATCGGACGTACTGGTGCGCATCGGCGTGCTTGCAAGCGGACTTTTTCTTGAGCGCATCAATCCGCATCAGCGCTTTGCGCCATGGATGTTCTTGGCGCTTGCGACCAAGATAGAGTTCTTCCTTGTGGGCGCGCTGGTAAGTGCTTTGTCATCTATCGAGGTCTTTGACATTACTCTCGGGGCACTCTGGTGGATCGTCCCCTGTAGCATGGCGCTTGCGGTACCCGCGCTTGCGTTCTCTGTGCGCGCTGTCTATCGCTCGCTTGTGCTATTCACTTCGGGTATCGCGCTTGCGCTCACGATCCTCACCACCATGCATAGCGAACTCTCCCTCGTCGCTGCGCTCCTTCTTGCATGCATCATCCTCAATCCCCTTATCGCCGAGCGCGCGGTGGGGTATGTGACATTTTATCGAAAGGAATAGCAACTATCCTCCCATATATTCCCCTGCACTTGCAAAAAAAATGAAATGGTCATACTAGCGCGAGATCAAAACCGAAATACGAGGATTCAACGACGATGACTACCGAGCATCTCAAGACCTGGCTTGTCAAACACTTCAGCAACGACTACTTGGTTGGCCTGATTGCCATCCTCGCCCTCGTGGTAGCACTTATACCACGAGGCGCATTCGCCGAGTCAAAACATACGACCCCGCAAACCTATAGCGTTACGATTCATGAAGTTGAAGAGCAACGGCTAGCGGTCAACAGCGCATTCTTTTTGTTGCTGTGCGGTCGGACGAGCTTAAGCAAAGAAGATTGTGCAGAGCGAGACATTGTTACCCTTCGGGTAAACAACAAAACTCTGCATCTCTGGCATCTCGACCGACTTTTGGCACTCCTCTCGCCTGCTGACAACATCTGCATCCAGGAAGAGTTTATCGATTGGAGGCGGCGTGGCGTCGACGGAGGCATATTCTATCTTCCTCAACAGCCATGCACGCTTAAGCTCGACACTGGGGAGCAGATATTTACCCTTGCCGGCTGGGCGTGGTGGGAGCTTTGCACGCGTAGCGGGTACTCCAACGAGACATGCGAAGAACTGGCTGTGACAGGACTCTATGTCCCCTCACTCGTCGAGCCAACCCTCTGCATCACCGTCTGGCCCAAAGGAGTCGGCATTACGCATGGATTTCTGCAACCTGCAGAAGTGCATGAATGCTTAAACACAATAACCGAAGGAAAGTCTGCAAATGACGGCTAGACGCCGGAAGCGGAGGATGAAAAGAACACCCACTCGAGAGAAATGAATCGGGTGTTTGAAATCATCGGTACCGCACCTCCGGCGAAGCTCAAGTCGCCCCCGAAACACCCAGCAGTTCATACCACCGGGAAGCGGGGGTGCAAGTAGCGCCCCGCAACCAGCCGACCTTGCGCAACGCGCGCGGGCCGGCTCAATCATTGTTGGCAACCGATCAGATCTGGTTCAAAGAATAAATCCGGAGATCCGAACACACTACCGATCCAAAAACAACCGCGCGAGTTTGAGTTCTTCGAAGGAGTATTTGCCCTCAAGGGCGTTGAACACCGGTGTGAGCGAGTTAGATTCCTCCGCATCAAATGCGTGTTTGATCTCATTAAGTGA
>PWVU01000128.1 GCA_003561715.1 Candidatus Kaiserbacteria bacterium
AAAGCTTGATACACTATGGTCGATGATTATCAAAATACAACGTGACCACGGGCTGGGAAAGTGTGCGTGTGGCCGTTCCTGATTTCGGTGCCCTTTTGTTATGAGCTAGAGCGCGGCACTACAACCTGTGCACGTACCAACACCTTGGTGAGTTAGCCTTTTTTGAGTTCCGCAATGCCGTCCTCCAAAGATATCGTCGGCTCCCAGCCGAGTACGTTTTTCGCGCGCTCGATTGAGGCGAGTGAGCGCTTTGGCTCAATGCGCGGCTCAACATATTCAATCGGACCACCTATCAGCCTTGCGATATCCAAAACCGAGGTCTCGATACCACTGCCAATATTGATTACCTCCCCTTGCCCCACCTGATCACTTACCGCTGCCATATAATTGGCACGCGCTACATCATGCACATGCACGTAGTCGCGCGTATTGGAACCGTCTCCGGTTATCGTGAGGGGCAACCCTTTTTTTTGCCGTTCAAGAAAATAGCCAACGACTAATGGATAGGCGCCGTATGGATCGAATCGTGGACCATACACATTAAAAAAACGAAGAGCGACCGTAGGTACTTGGTACAATAGTGACCACATACGACACCACTGTTCTCCCTCAAGCTTATTCAAACCATAGGGACTGATCGGTTCTGTGCGCATATCCTCACACAATGGCATTCGGGTACCGTCACCATATACCGATGCAGACGATGCAAAAATTACTCGCTCTACGCCAGCATCGCGTGCAGCGGTAAGAACGTTAAGCGTACCAATCACATTCACCCCTGTAACACGAATCGGATCATCAATAGAATCTTGTACCCGCGGATTTGCTGCAAGATGGAAGATAAAACGCGCCCCCTCACACACATCTCGCAAGCGATTCAGCTCTATGATATCTATTTTATGCAATTGGACATCATCTGAAATGTTCTCTATCTTGCCCGATGAGAGATCGTCCACAATATGAACCGCGTATCCCTCGACAAGCAAGTGATCAGCTACGTTTGAACCGATGAACCCAGCCCCACCGGTTATGACAACTTTTTCTTTGTGCGATGAATCAGATGACATACGTAACGGTCTAGATGTGATAAATCCGTGCAACCGGAAAGGCTGGGCGGGCTCCAGCCCCACCGGTTATGCGAACTTTTTGTTTTTTTACTGCATTGTGCACAAAAAACAACCCACACCCTCCATCAACAGCAGTGCCTCGCAATCATACGCTGTTTTAGGTGAGACGCAAGTCACGAACCTGTCCGTGAGATAAGTGTGCGAATAGTCTTTAGAGCGATGGTGATATCGAGCACTACCGAACGATTCTTGACATAGTACAGATCGTACGAGAGCTTATTTCGTGTCTCGGCTATATCAACTCCGTGATGGGGATGCTCCTCATGATAAATCTGAGCCCATCCTGAGAGTCCCGGTGTGATCAGGTGACGCGCATGGTAGTACGGAATCTCTCGCGCATACGCATCGACCGCATCAGGAAATTCTGGACGCGGACCAATGAGTGAGTAGCCTCCTCTGAGCACATTCCATACTTGCGGCAATTCGTCGAGACGTGTGCGGCGCAACCATGCTCCCACTCGAGTAACCTTGTTCTCGACCGACCCCCACTTTCCCCCATCATCCGCAACGGTCATGGTACGGAATTTTACCAGTCGTAACGGTTGTGCATACCGCCCAACACGCGTTTGAAATGAAAAAAGCGGACCGCCATCTTCGAGCTTTATCGCAAGCGCAACGAATGGAAAGATGCCCAAAGTCGGTATACCCAATATGATCGCCAACACGATATCGATTACCCGATGCATGCCATCGTACACAAATCGACGCTCTGTTTGCACATGTTCTAAAAACCATCGATGATTCAGCATTGAAAGCGGTATACGATTGAAGATCGACTCATACATACGCGCCGAATCGACCACACTGAACGTCTTTTTTTGCAATACCAACTCATAGATCAAAGGAAGAAACTCTTGTAATTGTTCATCTCGCGTATCGACAACTATCACCTCTATATGCTCTTGTTCTATAAAGGTGCGTATCTGCATTCTGAGCGCATCCGTTTGTTCTATATCACGAGGCTGAATGTGATGACTGAAGTACAGATCGTATCGGGTATTGGCATTCACCTCGGTGATCAGTTCTTGCATCTCTTCACCCGAACCAATAAGAAGTGCGTTTCGCGGGGCGCGCAACTGCACGTACCTCACCAATACCAGACGCCTCAATAGTATACCCAGAGAAGACACGACCAAGTAAATAAGCAGGGTGGTTTTCGGTGTGATACCAAAATACGGGATAGAAAAAAAGAAGAGTGCCGCTATGAGTACATTGACCAATTGAGTGCGCACGATAAGTCCGGGCAACCGTCGTTTAAAAAAAATCGTATGCTGGTCATACAGCCCTGCGATAAAAAATATGACACCCCACACCACGAACAGATACGAAAACGGTATGAGGTGGTCAAGGAGACGATCAAAATCTGGGATGGAAAAGTGACGAATTGCCAACGTAATCCAAAGCGCGAGTAAGAATATCAGCAGATCTCCTAGTACCAGGAGCACTCGTTCATTTTTGGGCGCAGCGATCATACAACATTTCAATAGTACCGAAGAAGCCCAAAAGCGCAATAACATATTCCCAAACTATGGCATACTGGTGTAATGTAATGACTCTTTTCATGTACAAACCCTGCGCCACAACACTCATTGTAGTATGAAGACACTCTACATCATTACACGGTCTAACTGGGGCGGAGCTCAACGCTACGTGTATGATCTTGCGACGTCAATACAAACGCGCGGACACTCAGTCTCTGTCGCGCTCGGTGGCGAGGGCGGAGAGAATGCACCGATTGGAACACTTGGCGCAAAACTGGCTGAAGCGAACATTTCCTACTACCATCTACGATCGTTCAGTCGCGCCGTTTCATTCACTCGTGATATACGTGTCGCGATCGAACTCTATCGAACCATACGAGACTACAAGCCGGATGTGGTGCATTTGAACAGCTCAAAAGCCGCAGGTGTGGGCGCGGTCGCCGCTCGCCTGTGCGGGGTCAAAACCATCGTATTCACGGTGCACGGCTTTCCCTATACCGATACAAGACCGTGGTATGAACGCGCGCTGATCACCTTCGCTACGTGGCTGACATTACTGCTTGTCACCGACATTATTATCATCTGCACACCCGATCGGATACGCGCCGAAACGTACCGGGGAGTGCGCCATAAGATCAGAGTAATAGCTAACGGCATCAAAGAAACAGACGAGCGGTCTCCTCTTCCGAAGACCAGAGCGCGTGCGCGCTTTATCAAAGCGCACCCGGCACTTGCAGATCTCCCTGCCGAGACACAATGGATAGCGACCGGCACGGAACTGACCGAGCGCAAAGGCATACATGCGTTCATTAACGCACTAGCTCAACTCTCCAAAGATGCCCCGCCCTACCACCTGCTTATCATCGGTACCGGTGACGCCGAGGACGAACTACGCGCACAGGTACGCCGGGAAAAGCTTGAGGAGCGCGTAACGTTTCTTGGGTTTGTGCCGCAACTTGAAGAGGTTCTATCCGCGTTCGACCTCTTTGTCATGGCATCCCGCAAAGAAGGCCTACCGTATATCCTCCTTGAAGTTGCTCGTGCTGGTGTTCCCATTATCGCGAGTAATATCGACGGCATTCCCGACATCATCACCGACCAATCTGAAGGTCTTTTGATCGATCCTCTTTCATCTGAGTCTATCGCGGACGCACTTGAAGAAACGCTGAAGGATCCGGAAGTGGCTCGCACACGCGCAGACGCACTTGCCCGAACCATTGCAACTCGCTTCTCGCTTACTCGTATGACTGAATCGACGCTTGCCGTATACAGACGCGACACTACCTAGATCAAGGTGTTGCCTCGACCAGGAGATCCTCACCGTGTTTGTGTCGCTCAATTACCCTG
>PWVU01000039.1 GCA_003561715.1 Candidatus Kaiserbacteria bacterium
GCGAGCTTCTGTGCGGTGGCTGCAGCTGATCGCCGCCGGCTTCGGGGCACTAGCACTGCTTCGCAAGCCCCAACTCGGTCTCCTGGCGGTGATTGCCGCGGCACTAGCTGTGCCAATGGAGATATCCACCGGGACCGAGGTGAGGCTCAACCTGGCGACAATGCTCATTCCTCTGCTCTTTGCGCTGTGGTTACTCGAAGGCTGGCGCAGGCGTGATCTGCGTTGGACGGGTTCGCAGATAGATCGGCCTCTGCTGCTCTTCCTCGGGGCGGGTCTGCTCTCGCTCGGGATCGGGAACGCGACCTGGGACCCCGCCGTCCCGAAGGCCGGCAACTTCTGGGTGGTTCAGCTGGCGCAGTGGGCGATCTTCGCTATCGCCGCCGCCGCCTTCTGGCTCACTGGCAACCTGATAGAGGACGAGATCTGGCTCCAGCGCCTCACCTTCGCTTTCCTGGCCCTCGGCGGGTGCCTCGCCGTTGCGCGAGTGGTTCCGGGTCCATCCAGTGTCGCCCGGCAGTTCTCAACAATCGCCCTCGATCGCGCACCCTTCTGGATGCTTCTCACCGCGCTGGCCGGGGGGCAGCTGCTCTTCCGCACAGACCTCACTCAGGGCCAACGTCTTCCTCTTGTGGGGCTGCTGGGCGCCATTGCCTTCTACGCGTTCGTCCTTGTGAACGAATCGCGCTCTACCTGGGTCGGCGTCGCCGCTGCTGCCGGCATTCTTGCGTGGCTACGCTGGCCGCGACTGCGCTGGCCGGTAATCGGCCTGCTCGCCGCCCTGACGGTCTCGGGTGTCACCTTCTCCACCGTGTGGGAATTCGCCGGTGGGGAAGAGGCATGGGCCCACACTGGTGCACCGCGATTGTTGCTCATCCGACACGTCGTGCAGGTTGCGATCCGCAACCCCGTCACCGGACTCGGCCCCGCCTCCTACCGCCCCTACGCGAACAACGTCCCTTTCCTTATGGCCCCCGGAAGGGTCTGGCCGGAAGCCGTCATCAGCAGCCACAACAACTACATCGATCTGTTCGCCCACACGGGCATTGTCGGCCTGACCACCTTCTCCTGGTTCGCCGTCGCCGTGGCCCGGCTCGGGCTCCGGCTGCGCCAGCGGTTCACGCAGGGGTTCGTCGCCGGCTACGTCAACGGCATGCTGGCCGCCGGTGCCGCATCCCTCGTCATCATGCTAATGGGGGACTGGATTCTACCCTTCGTCTACAACATCGGATTTCCGGGCTTTCAGGCCGCCATTCCGGTATGGCTGTTTCTGGGCGGCCTGGTCGCCATCGACGGAGCTGTCTCGTGTAAGTAGCGGGTTATGTGCCCGTCTACCACTCGCCTGTTGGATTGACCTTCCCCGCTGCAGTTGGAGGGCACTCAGGTTATATGCGCACACTCGACGTCGGCGTCTTGCTGCCAGGAGAAATGGACGGTATCCACTCCGCGGTGGTCAATGCACTCGCTTCCAACGACTGCACCGCCCGCGTACTGGACCCCCGAAGTGGGCGTTTGCACGTGGAATGCGATTTCTTACTTCTCTGCGGTCCCATGGCATCACTTTGGCACTCGCTGGAGTATCTGAGGAAACTATGTGCGAAGAAGCCCCGTCGCGTGATAGTCTGGTACACTGAGCCGCTTCCTAACCCAATGTGGCAGAAGTGGTTGAGTCCAATAACAAAGATCCTATCAACCGCCAGATATCGAACAGACCACCTGTTCCACCAGTTTCCCCAGCTGCGTCCTTTCCGAGATAGGGCTGGTCGCCTACGCGGCATAGGGGAGATGCGTGAGATCCAAAGGCTGGGGGCCCTTGATCTTGTGGCAGTGTTCACATCAAGGCACAAGGAGTTCTTTGAGCGAATAGGGATTCCGGCACTCGTCATCCCGATGGGGTACTATCCCGCTCTGGGCAGGCCCCTCGGCACAGAGCGAGACATTGATGTTGTCTTTATTGGCAGCACCGCCCACTCGCGTCGTGGATCGATGATCGCCGATCTATCTAGGCGGTTGGCAGAGCGAGGAGTCGCCGTCGTGGTAAAGGACGGCAGCGCCCAGCACGGATCCGTCTATGGCACCGAACGAACCCGACTGATTAACCGTTCGAAGATCATGCTAAGCATCATGCGTAGGCCCTGGGACGATCCTGTATTCCGCATTCTGCTCGCAGCGCCTAACGGAGCGATGGTGTTGTCCGAGCCTGTGCTTGATGCCGGCCCGTTTCAGCCGGGCGTTCACTTCGCCGAGGCAGGAGGTGACCTTGCCGACGCCATCTGCCATTATCTTCAGGCGCCAGACCAGAGAACACAGATTGCGGAGACCGCCTATGACCACGTCGTGCACAGACTCACCATGAGCCAGATGAGCAGGAAACTCCTTGAGGCTTGGTTGTGTCGCGTTGACGAGCGGGGGCCTGTCGGGTGACTTCGATTCTTCTTTCGATCATCATCGTCAACTGGAACACCAGAGACCTGCTGGAGCAATGTCTCCTCTCCATCCACGAGAACGTTCAAACGTTCAAACGTGCTAACGTGCAAACCTTTGTCGTCGACAACGGGTCCACCGACGGGTCCCCCGCCAGGGTCCGCGATCGCTTCCCCTGGGTGTGCCTCATCGAGAACAGCGAGAACCTCGGCTTCGCTCGCGCCAATAACCAGGGAGTACGGGCATCCACCGGTCGATACGTGCTGCTACTGAACAGCGACACGGAGGCTCAGCCCGGAGCTTTCGAGACGATGGTCGACTTCATGCAAGCACATCCCCACGCAGGTGCCTGCGGTCCCCGGTTGCTGAACAGCGACGGCAGCCTGCAGCCATCCTGCCACCCCACGCTAACGCCGTGGCGGGAGTTCTGGCGGCTGTGTTTTCTCGAGGCGATGAGACGGGTGGCCACCTACGACATGGCAGCGTGGCCCACCGACGCACCGCGAGAGGTTGAGGTGATCAAGGGCGCCTGCCTAATGCTGCGCCGCGACGCGTTGGACGAGGTCGGTCTGCTCGACGAGCGGTACTTCATGTACACAGAGGAGATGGACCTGTGCTACCGGTTGCTGCAGGCCGGCTGGGAGCTGTGGTGGGTGCCGTGGGCGGACGTCACTCACTACGGAGAAGCGAGCAGTAAGCAGATGGCCGAGGAGATGTACGTGCAGCTATACCGTAGCAAGGCCCAGTTCCACCACAAGTTCGGCGGCGATGACGAGGCAGGGCACTTCCGGCGGTTGCTGGGACTCGCCTATGCACCGCGCTGGGCTGCAACCGCCTTCGGGGGTCTGGTCGTCCCTTCCTTGGCCTCACGAGCACGAGTATTCCGCCGTCTGCTGCGTGAGGTGGTGGGTCTGTGACGGCTAGCGCGCTTTGCATCGACCTTCAATCCGGCGACTATCGGAGCTTTTCCCAGTGGGACCGCCCTAGACGCAATCTTGGCGTTAGTTGGGAGATCGGTAGAATCCAGGACCGTTGAAACTCGGGGTTGGTTTCCGAAAAGGGGTATGCGGGATGCAGAGGTCAAAGACACGACAGACCGGCCGACGGTGGTTATGTCTCGCCCTAGTGCTGTTGTTTGCCAGCGGCACGCTGGGTCTTTCGGAGATGCCCGCGACGCCACGCCAATCGCGTGCACCGAAGGCAGCACGCGTAAGAGGAACCGGGGGAGATCTCGGAGACGATGGCAGCGCACCGGAACACAAGGTCGTGAATGACGTCAATCGGGAGGCCGGATGGCCGATGGCGGGCGCCAACCCTCAGCGCACGTCATGGACACCGGAGGAGGTGCGGGGCAACCTTCAGGCGGAGTGGTACAAGGTATTCGAGCCGTACATTCCAAACAAGGTTCAGATCATAGCCAGCGATGGGCTGCTGTTCATCAGCACCGCCAACGGCCTGTATGCACTCGATGCTAACACGGGGGCGGAACGCTGGGTCTATCCTACAGCAA
>PWVU01000093.1 GCA_003561715.1 Candidatus Kaiserbacteria bacterium
TTTGAGCGAAATATGCGCATGATTGATACGGCACTCCCCGACTTCATCGCGCATATGTTGTTTGATTACTTCACGGGTGAACGGCGTACGATTACTGAATTGACAGAGGCTCTTGCATCTGACGACGAGATACGCGCAAAGTTCAGATTATCTGCGGAAGATTATTCATACAAGATCAGACATTTCCTTGACGCGATTGCACTTGGCATGGTGCCAAGTAGGCCGTGGGATGGGTTCATGCGTGCGCATGGGGGCTATATTGTGGTAAAGGAAGATGGTGAGGTGATTTGCTATCACTTGTACAATCGAGATGAATTCCAACTGTATCTGTATGAAAATACAAAACTCGAAGCAGCAAGCTCTGGACGCCATGGGTATGGAGTTCTGTATGAAAAAGACGGTGAATTGTTTTTCAACCTTAACCTGCAAATCCGATTTTTAAAATAAGCTCATTATGACGGACATTTTCACGAAACAGAAACGGAGCGAAATAATGTCCAAAGTGAAGAATAAGGACAGTGAGTTGGAGGTGGAATTTCGGAAGAAGTTGTGGCGTGCAGGCCTTCGCTATTTGAAAAACTCAACAAAGTATTATGGCAAACCCGATCTCGTGCTTCCGAAATACAAAACGGTGATTTTTATTGACTCCTGTTTCTGGCATGGGTGCAGAATACATGGATCAATACCCGCAACCCGCACAAAGTTTTGGACTGAGAAAATTGAGCGAAACAAGGCTCGCGACAAAGAAGTGACTCGAGTTTACAAAAAAGAAGGATGGAATATCCTGCGTGTCTGGGAACACGATCTGCCTCATAAGACAGATCGTGTCATTAAAAGTATTCATGCAAAACTATGAAATCAGCATCGGGGGAAGTTGAGGTCAGAGGAAATGGGTTAGACGCAACCATAGCGAATATCCTTCGCCCGCAAAACGAAATTCCCCCAACCCCTCCCTGTGCTAGTATGTATGCATGAGCCGGACTGAATATGATGAGGGGCGGGAAGGGCTTCTGGCGCGAGTGCGTGAGCTCGAGGGAAATGAGCGATCGCTCCTGGTCTTGATCGAAGAATTGTATGCGCGCGTGCATCGAGTTGAAAAGGTGTTGATCGATGAGGAGACCATCGATGCTTTGCTACCTGCGCTCGATGAGCGGGGCGAGGAGGGCTTGTTTGACGAGGCGACTGCGTTCGTGCGCGAGAGCGGCACGTGCTCGGTGTCGCATCTCCAGAAGCGATTCAAGATCCCGTATACGCGCGCCTTTGCGCTCTTGGACCTTCTGGAAGCGGACGGAGTGATCGCACCGTACCGTGGGCGATCTGAGCGCGTCATCAATCAGTGAGTATGCCTGTTGTTGCATTTTTGGAAGGGGTCGGGAGCGATGCGAGTGGGCGGACTGTGTCCGACATTCTTGAGCGTAATGATGCATGGCTCGAACATGAGCATGACTTTATCCAATGGTTGTTTCCGCTCTGTGAGGCGAGTGAACAAGTCGAGGGTGCTCCCATCTTGTCTGAGGACGAGGTCGTGCACATTCGCGCAAGTCGCGCCGCCCAAGACAACCTTCGCCGCGCAACTGCGCGAATGCTCGCATTCTATCGGGACAACGACCATTGGTTGCGGTCTATGGATCACAACCATTTGCGTATCACTCGGATGTTGAAGAGCGTGCGTTTGCTCGTGTCCTTGGATGAAGCCGTGAGACTTTACGACATCCTCATGGAGCGCGTCCATGAAGCAGGTGATCCGATCGCCTCCCGCAACCTGCGCTACTGGAGCGATGCAGTCGGGCTGTCCTATGGTGTGTGATCTATGGGGTGTTGCTACGAACCCCGGAACACATTGGCAGAATGCTGTATACACAATGCGATACAATTTGTTCATGAAATAGAAATCGCACTCCGTGGTTGTTATCTTTCAAGCTCTTGACGGTGCGATCCAGCTGAAGGGCGATGCGCCTACCAACTTCTTGCATCGCACTGAAGAGCGTTGTCCTCGCCTGCAGTCTCATGCGTGCAATAGTATCGATTCTTTGAGGGTGTGGGGTAGATATCCCCACCATTCTTATTGTGAGGAGTTTTGTAACAACAGTATTGTCTGCGCATATACCTGCGGGACGTAGGCGCGCGAGAGGGTGCCAAACTCCTCTAGAAGGCCGTCGTTACTCTCTTTGAGCTGATCGGCAAGGATAATAAAAAAGTCTTTGTTTTTGGGGAGTGTCGTGAGATCGACGCTATCGAGTACACTCGCAATACCTTTGGCGACTCGTTTCTCACCCGCCTTGTATCCATTAAGAACCGCCGGAACCAGAAAATGACGCGCAAAGCGTTCTTCCGTACCGAAATGATCTTGTAATCTTTGTACGTGTTGCTCACCAATGAAGTGAAGTGTGCGTTCGTATACGCGAGAGAGGTGGGTGCCTGCCGCGGCAACTTGCGCCCTAAAATCATGTATCTGCTCAGGGTCATCGTTATACGCCTTCCACGTACTTGGTAAAAATTGCATGATACCAGTTGCTTTTGAGCCTGGGTTGGTCAACCCCGGCTCAAATTTTGACTCAAGGGCGACCAGTCCAAGCACAAGGCGTCGCAACTCTTCTTGCACCAACGGAGGAACTGAATCTGCAAATCGTATTTCTTGCTGTAGATACTCGCGTCGACTGCGTCCACTGCCCTCGTACGCGGGTTGATTCGCAAAAAAGCGTACCAACTGATCGTACCGTCTCACCTCTCCTCGATCAATCGCCTCACGCAAAAGCGCATTATTGGGGCGATTGTATGCCGCGATAAAATCAGGGCTGACATGCAGATAGTCATCCGCCAAGTCGACCTCGGGATGTTCACGTACTACTTGCTCACGCATATACTGTGCCCATTCTCTTGCAATGCCGTTCTCTACCATTCCGGCGTCATTCATGGGGCCGGGTGTGAGCAGGTATTCAAATACCTCGGGCGCACCGTCTTCTTTGATGCGGGTACGTTCCACCACAAAGTCCTCAAACGCAATTGGCTCACCGACCGGATTCTCCTCGGTGTCGTAGAATTGTATTTCATTGTATGCCAGCTGATAGCGTGCCGCGTGTAGGAGTACTTCTTTGGTAAATAGCTCTGCACGCGGGATGCGTTCGGGGCGGGGTTGAGGGATGGGAACTGATTCAGTCTCGGACACATCCGGATCAAACTCCCGCTCTTTTTCACGGGAATGTCTTTCTGTATATCCCTTGGAGAGTACGCCCAAACCGAGCCCGACTACTCCCATTCCTCCCAAAAGGTCACGCCGACTCATTCCTTGCCTTTCTTTTGTTTGCCGAGGCTGTTTTGGTACCAACTCTTTTTCCATTTCTACAGTGTATAACTGATGGGGTATATGTACTAGTCTTTCGCTCAAGCTCGGTTTGGCAAATGTGAGTGCCTACGCATACGTTTGTTGCGTAGTATCTCCGTGATACGGTTTGAAAAGGTGATAAACGATGATGCGCTTCTCCTGAATTGTGCTCACTATATATGCAGATGTATCGAGCGTATGATAGCATACATTGTATTAATAGATAGCTATCAATATATGAAAAACTATCGACTACTGGGCCTATTCAGTCTCTTCGCACTCTTTGCTGTGCCGGGAATACTGGAGGGTGAGTGGGGGCAAGCTATCTGGCTGGTGTGGGTCGTGTGGGCAATCTTTTTCTTTGTTGATCCCACAGCGCAGAAAAATGATGAGGCAGAGAAGAATAAGGACGACAATACAGGCGCGTAGTGGGTCGGTAGCCTGTATGTATAGCGAAGCGAATCATGCATCAGTCTTGCGGCACGGCTTGAAATGCGCAAGGAAAAA
>PWVU01000024.1 GCA_003561715.1 Candidatus Kaiserbacteria bacterium
AACAGGTACGCGTTTAGCAAGCTCACTTATTACCTGCAATTGCATTATGACCGCGCTTTGTGTCTTTGTATCGTTGGCAAACGACTGTTCGTTTGTACCAGCAACAAATAACTCGATTTTACTTTACCGAACGAGTCGAGCATCAATTTGAGATACGCATAATCATCTTTCATAGAGCACTTGTGTATGACTCATGATCGATTCGCGAAAATATGGAACGATTGATCGATCAGTCACAATGTCTACTTTTGCACCAAGCACCTCGGTGAGCTCGTCACGCATGCGCACCATGTCCCATAGCGAAATCGGCTCATCCCCAAGCGTAATGAGTATATCTATATCACTCGCCTCGTGCGCTTCATTGCGCGCGCGACTTCCAAACAGCTCAGCACGCACTACACCGTAACGCTCAAATATTGGTGCGCTTTGCTCTTCCATGGTCTGTAATTGAGCTGTTTGCATTACTCAAAATGTACCACAAACAACATGGTCAGTATAGCAAGCAGTTGGGTGAACGATTTTTAGTGTGTCTCAAAATGGCGCATATATCCGTAATATTATGTGAGTGTGTACGGAATATTCATCGAAAGTTCTCGTATCGGTGAAAAGTGCTTCGCATTTCTTGAGCAGAGCGTCATATCAAACTCAATGGCGGTTGCCGCAATATATGCATCAATAATTCCGGTACCACAGACATGGTGATAGGTTTTTATAAGTGCAAGTGCGCGCTCGCTGACCATAGCATCGGGGGCAAGAATGACGAACGTCTTTACAAACTTCTCAACCACGTCACGCTCACGTACCGTTCTTGCACCAACCAACAGCTCGGCCACAGACAAATGACTGACCGCTACGACCTCACCCTGCAAGGACTGGAGAAACCGCAGAGCCTGCTCTCTACCTCGTGCGATATCGATCAAAATATCTGTGTCGAGGAGAATGCCCATAGCTGCGATTTATTTTTGAGACCTTGTATCTTCTCTCTTACGTACCGAGCGTACCCACGAGACCGCTGAGCGCATATCACCTCTTTTTTTCCACATACCAACAAAAGGACTGGCAAGATCGGGACGAAAATGATGTTTCGAGATCTTCTTCGCATCGACCGCGCGACGTTTGAGTGTTTTGTATTCTTTTTTGGAGATAGTAACAAAATTCATATTTGGATTATACCACACTACTGGTACATGTGAACTACCCTGCGCACAAGCGCAGGGTGCTCTGGTTTTCTTTATAAAGAACGTCTACGGACTAACTCCCCTCCCGCATACACCGTCGGTGATATTGCAAAAAAAGTGAATGAAGCGCGATGGGGTCGTGACGCAAATACGAGCGCGAGACCGTGTCCCCGGGGACCGGCTCTTGCGGGTTGCGATCAACAAGATCGTCTGCGTAAATTGTGAGGTCGCGATATCGCTCGCCGAGCGTGTGGCGCACCAGCTCCGCGCCCGCTGCTTCGTAGCGCAGGACTGCTTCCGGAGCAATCGGCTCATTATTTACAAACACCGCGTCGAGCGGAATGTTGAATTGATCGAGCACAATATCAACATGCTCGCGCGCAGTGAGCCCCGCCGTGTGTCCAACCTTGGTCATAAGGTTTACAACATCAATCACGCGCGCGCCCTGCGTGCGCGCGTGCTCAATCGCCTTCCGCATACCAGGCACAACTAAGACCGCGCCCTTGCTGTTAAACACATTACCGGGTCCGAGAATGACGTAGTCGGCAGATTCTATAGCCTCAACAACCGAAGGGGTAGCGCTAATATCTTCCGGCTCCGTCCACAGTTTTTCGATACTCCCTTTTTGATCATAGCGCGTATCATCAAGCGCATGCTCATGACGCACTACCGCGCCTTCTGAATACTTGGCACACAGTATCGGCATTGTTTCGGTCGCAAGCAGAAGCCGCGCATTGAATGGAAAAATATCAGCAAGCAGATCGAGCGCTTCTGTGTGCGAGCCGGCAAGTTCGTGGGCGGCGATCTGCGCGATATTGCCGACCGTGTAGCCCTTAAGAGGGTCGAATTGTATCCGATGCGTGAGGAAACGGCGCGCGCTGTTGTCACCCCCTCCAGGCAAGAATGCTGCGGCAATTTTGCCAAGATCGCCCGAGACCAACACATTGGATCCCTCAAACATATTGATAAAACCGGTATTGCCGCCTGAGTCGGTCGCGGGCGCAATGACCGTGACATCAAATTCGTCCAGTCGCGCCAAATACCGCCACGCTTGCGTGCCGGAGCCACCAAGAATGACTACGTTGTGTTTGTGTTCGGACATAGGAATTATTTGAAGGGATACGTAGTAGTATACCAACGTATACGGAGAAAGGTTACGCGTAGAAATGACAAATTACAAGCGGCAAAAACCAAATACATCGCAAAATCCAAATTCCAAATCACGATCACGTGAAAAAACCGGCAAGGTATGGACAAATTGATATATATATATGGCAATCTGGCGTGAGCCGAAACAGCCAGCGCAGGGAGAAAAGCGATGGCAAAGTTGTCCGAAAAGCAGAGTGGCCCGGGTCGTTCCCGTGCCCAAGACATCGACCGGCATGTCGGCGCGCGCATGCGCGAGCGACGCATCATGCTCGGTCTCACCCAGCAGCAAATGGCGGAGCTGATCGGGGTCACCTATCAGCAGGTCTACAAATACGAGAAGGGCATCAACCGGATCGCGGCCGGTCGCCTCTGCACGATCGCGGATGCACTCGGCGTCGACGTCACCTTTTTCTTCGAGGGCATCGACAACGATCGCGAGTTCAAGCCGACGCCGCAGCAGCGGATGATACTCGAGCTCGCCCGCAACTTCATCTCGATACCCAATCGCAAGCACCAGGACGCGCTCTGCAGCTTGGCGCGGGCGCTGGCGAGCAGCGCGGATGACGATGATGACCCGCGTGCTGTCGGGACGATAATCATCGACCTCGACTGAGCGTCAAAGCCGGCGGTCACCTCTCCAAGACAGAGAGGGACCGCCGGCGCATTCGTTATACGTTATACTCGATACTGCGCTCCGCGCCTCTACCGCGTCAACTCTGCTTCAATTGCTTGCTGAAATACTTCAAACGGTTGTGCACCTGAAAGCGCACCATTGTTTACGAACACATGCGGCGTACCGCGCGCACCATTGTCTATCGCTTCTTGGGTGGAGGCGGCAACGCGCGCTTGGTAGCGTCGTTCAGTGAAGCACGCAACGTGTGCCTCAACATCAAGCCCCAACTCTTGCGCATACCGGCGATGCACTTCGGAATCACTCCATTGCGCGCGCTCCACTTCCTGATTTGCAAAGAGCTTGTCATAATACTCCCAGTAGCTTCCCTGCTCACCAGCACAATGCGCCGCCTCTGCCGCGCGCTCACCCCCGACCACGGTAAAGTCCTTAAAGAAAATACGCACCTGTCCGGAATCTACGTACGCTTCCCTGACCTGCGGCATGGTATCCTGTGCAAGCCGCGCGCAGAAAGGACATGCGTAGTCCGAGTACTCAACAATGGTAACCGGCGCATTGGGATCGCCTCGCATCGGAAATCCTTCCAAATCGAAAGTTGGCTCGATCGGTAGCTGTTGCTCCACATCTCCCGCACCTTCGACAGGCACCTGCGCGATCGTGTCACTTCCCTGCTCTCCCCCAGGCGCGAACATAATCGCCCCCGCAATAAGAATGGCCGCAAAGACGATCGACCCGGCAATAATAAGTGTGTTGTTATTCATGTATCAAAATAAAACTAATTGAACAATGTACTTCTGTACGCTCAAGCATAGCATTAGCGTTTGGAACGTACAAATAGAAATTCTGATCGTGCAAGATACTCGCCGAGGGCAGGCGCGGTCCAATTGAGTCTCGAGAGGTCTTCAAATGGGACAACGTGTGCAGACAATGATTCGGGCGAGTGTTTGAATTGATGCGAGTCACATGTGGCCCGAAAGAAGAGAACGAATGTCCAATGAAATGCATATAGCTTTGATGCGTCAAATCGATACGTAGTACACCCACACGGCACAGGATCGATATGTGCGGTCACCCCCAGTTCTTCTTTTAGCTCACGCGCAAGAGCATCTACAGGGTCTTCGCCCCAGTCAACTCCTCCGCCCGGTAGTTCAAAACCACCGAATTGATCTTCAATTACCAACAAACCGCCACGAGCAATACACAGCGCTTTTGCAGACACTCGATAGAACGCATTCGGCGGAAGGTCTTGTGGCAATGACACGTGCATACCTTGAAATCATACCATCTCCTCGTGCTTGATCTTTTCGATAAGCGATACGCGGGGGAAGCTAAGGGAAAGCTGTTCTGACAGTTCCACATCACACTTTTTGATACATACGCACCGTACTAACGACCTCCATGCCCGAACCTGATGAGCGTATCGTCTTGTTTTCATCATACACACGCGTAAGCGGATGGAATAGATCATCGATCTCAGATGGTTCATAGTGCTTGATAAAGCGCTTAACATCACCTACCTCATCAAGCGCCACCGCAACATTGCGCATGCCGGTTTCAGAAAATCCGCGCTCGTACCTCTTAGCATACTCGGGAGAGTAAAGCGCTTCACACAACCACACATATCCTCCGGGTCGTATCAATCGCACACACTCCCGAGCAACCGCACTGGCAACCTCATGTTTGATCATACTTACCAGCACATATGTGAGTACGATTGCATCAAAGGAATTATCTGGATACGGAAGTGCATCTGTTATATCGGCAAGAACGTATGAGTTGAGTGCATCTTGAGTCATCGCTTCTTGTATCGCCGCTTCGTTTATGTCCACGCCGATCATGCGATAGCCCTTCCCGGCAAGCCAGCGTGTAATCACTCCGGTACCACATCCGAGATCAAGTACGGATGTACCAGGTACAACACGAGACAAAAACTCATCGCCCGGATACATCTGAGCGACAAGCATCGCCTCCTGCTTGACCGTAGCCCAATAGCTGAGATTATGCGCATCTGCATCCATACCGCGAGTGTATCACATCCTATCCCGGGTCACCTACTGCACCTCGCGCAAATAGCTGATCATCTCCGCTTCTTCGTCCGGCAGGATAATGCGGATAAGCGCGCTACTGTCGGGATGTTCGATGCGCGCTTCGCCTTCGGCAAATTCGTTTCGCTCTTCACTCATTTTGATACCCAGAAAACCAAGACGCTCGCATACTGCGCGCCGTACCGCCGCAGATCGCTCACCGATGCCGCCCGAGAATACCAAAAGATCGATACCGCCAAGCGCCGCCGCTTGTGCCGCGATCGCTCGAGCAAGCTGATACGCGAACGTATCGAATGCAAACGCCGCCTCTTGCTTGCCGGTGCGCTCGCGCACGATGACCTCCATATCGTTGGTATAGCCGGAAAGCGCTCGTATACCTCCTTCGGTGTATAGCAGTTCGCTGATATCATCGACTGCCGCCAAGCGTGCAAGCTCCAAAATAACACCGGCGCCCACATCACCCGAGCGCGTACTCATTGGCACACCCTCATGCGGCGCAAAACCCATGGAAGTCTCGACACTGACTCCTTCCTTGAGCGCTGTCACACTTACTCCACTCCCCAAATGGCACACAACCGTTCGTGCCGGCACCACGCCGTGCGCTTTTAATTGCTGTACGATAGACGCGAGCGAAAGTCCGTGATAGCCAAAACGCGCCAAATCGTATTCATTACAGAGCTCTTCAGGCAGTGCCACGCGCCGCGCCTGAGGTGGCATCGTTGCATGGAAAGCGCTGTCTGAGACTGCATACAATTGCAATTCCGGAAGGCGCTCGGTAACAACGGCTATTTCCGCCAAGAGAGGATCAGCATGTACCGGATCACGCACACGATCCGTTTGCAAGCGCTCAATAAACGCATCGTCTACCTGTCGATGTTGGGTGTAGTAGGTGCCGGGCATTACGAGGCGGATGGCGGCGCGCATGCGCGCCGCCTCCGCCGAGCGTCCTTCACGCCCATACACTTCATCCAAAAAATGAATCAGCGCCTCACGATACTCGTCATCACTCATCGGCTCACGCACGCCGGCACGCGTCTCCCAAAAGCACCCTTCGTGACGCCGCGCGGCGGCTTTATGGTACTCGTTTCCTTCTTCGGTAATGAGTGTGTATTTTTTCGACGAAGAGCCGATATTTAGGGCGAGGTAGTCCATTGCCAATTCTCAATATGCTCAGGATCAATGCCGTGCTCGACAATGAACGCCGCGTGATCACTCAACTCTTGCTTGTATCGCGCAACCAATTCCGAAGCGCGTGCGTGGTCGATAACGCCTCGCTCCTGCGCCTGCTCGACCGCTTCGATCATAAGCGTGTAGCGATCGGTACCGTTGCGCACCTGCATATCAAACGGCGTGGTGGTCGAGCCGTTCTCCTCGTAGCCATGAACAAAGAAGCGACCTGACGAGCATCCGTAATCAAACAAAATCTGCTTGATCGTCTGCGGGTACCCATGGAAGTTAAAGATGACCGGTTTATCTTCGGTGAAGTAGTAGCTGAAGTCATGGCGCAAGACCCGACACTGCGAGTGACCAAGCCCCAGCGCAGAGAGCGAGAGCACACTTACGAAGCGCGTGCGGATCTCCGGTGCCTCTTTGCGCAGAAGATCAATTGCGGCAAGTGCTTCTTTGGTGAGGTAATCACCGGCGGCGGCAAAGACCACGTGCGGATCGTCATGACTGGCAAAATCCCATATATTGATACCATCAACAAGATCTTGTTCCGCTTGCTCCATCGTGCGCCAGCGTGGCTCCTGCGTTTTGCCGGCAACGATAACATTGATCTCTTTTTTCGACTGCAAAGTATGATGCAGTACCGCAAGCGTCGTATTACCATCCGGCGGGAAGTAGATATTCACAAAGCATCCCTGACGCTGGAGCATACTGTCAATAAAGCCGGGATTTTGGTGCGAGAAACCATTATGCTCCTGTCGCCAACCGCTTGAGGTAAGGATATAGTTGAGTGAGGCAATATCGCCACGCCACGGCACCTCGCGGGCAACCGACAAGAATTTTGCATACTGGTCCGCCATACTCCCCACGATCTGAATGAATGCCTCGTACGATGCAAAGATCGCATGACGTCCGGTAAGCACGTATCCCTGCATCAAGCCCTGCAAGCTGTGCTCGGAGAGCATTTCCATCACGCGTCCGTCGTAGCTAAGGTCTTTATCCCACGGCAGGTGGTGCCAAAGGAATGGACGCGAAGTTGTTTCAAAGACCTTGTCCAGCTTGTTGGAGTAGGTCTCATCCGGAGACATAAGACGGAAGTTGCGCGCCTCGCCGTTATCGGCAAACACTTTATTCAAGTACTCACCCGCTCGGCGCATACTGCTGGAACCCATTGTACCCGGCACACTCGCATCTTCTGCGCACTCGCGCGGATCGGGCAGTATGAGGGGCGTATAGGACACACCACCATGCGCAAACGGCGAATCACCCATACGGCGCTCGGGGCGCGGAATGATCGAGGCAATCTCTTCATCAAAGACCTCGTGCTGGAAGAGTTCCTCAAAACGATATGAGCGCAACCACGCTTCAAGCGCCTCGCGCTCTATTTCATCATGTTCCGCTTCTTTTGCAATAACCTGGTGCGAGAGGTGATTATCGGTTATGCGCTCTCCTTTAAGCTCAGGAATGGAATTCCATCCTTTTGGGGAACGTAAAATGATCATCGGCATGCGAGGCGGCTCGGTGCGATTACCCTCGCGGCTGATATGCTGGGTAAAGCGAATGGTGGACAAACACGCTTCAAGCGTATTCGCCATTACTTCGTGCACATCGCCTTCTTCATACGAAGAAACGAAGTGTGGTTCATATCCGTACCCCCAAAACAGCGAACGCAACTCGTCATCACTCATGCGCGCAAGCATGGTCGGTCCCGAGATCTTGTAGCCATTGAGATGGAGGATCGGCAAGACTGCGCCGTTGGTAGCGGGATCGACCAACTTGTTGAGGTGCCACGCGGTTGCGATCGGTCCCGTCTCTGCCTCGCCGTCGCCTACCACACACGCGACGATCAAATTGGGATTGTCCAGTACCGCGCCATAGGCGGTCGAAAGTGAGTAGCCCAACTCGCCTCCTTCAAGGATCACGCCGGGTGCTTCAGGATTGCTATGACTCGGAAAGCCATACGGCCAGCTGAATTTCTCCGACATGTAGCGAATACCTTCGCTGTCGCGTGTCACCTTGGGATGATACTTGGTAAGCGTGCCTTCAAGAAAAAGATTTGCCTGAATCGCCGGAAACCCGTGCCCCGGACCGTACACATACAGCATTTCAAGGTCATGCTTCACAATCAGAGCGTTGAGGTGCGCATAGGTAAAATTCGCGCCCGGACAAGTTCCCCAATGTCCCAATAGGCGCGGCTTGATGTGCTCGGGCTTAAGCGGCTCGGTGAGGAGGACATTATCACGCAGATAAATTTGCACCGCGCTCAAGTAGTCGGCGGCACGTACATATTTTTTTATGGCAGAGAGCATACCCCCATAGTATACATCTCTTGGGTATATCGTGAATGTGGATAGTCAACAGTGTGCTATCGACACACTTTGCAAGAGCATTGCATTCAACGACGTTGTGCGTACCGTTGTGCATACGCACGCGCAATATCACTCATAAGTGACGGACCGGTATAGATCATACCAGTGATCATGTGTATGAGTGACGCACCACGTTCAAATTTTTCCATCGCATCCTCAATCGAAAAAACACCGCCGCATCCGATGAGGGTGAAGCGCTTTTGGTATCGCTCATGTGCCAAAGACAAGAGACGATTGGAGTCTTCTTGGCACGGCATACCGGATAACCCGCCGCGAAATGCCTCGGGTTTGGGATCGCCGTCTTTGATATGCGTATAGTCTTTTTGTAAATTGCCAATGATAAGCCCATGCACCCGATGTTGCGCCGCGATATCACACAATGCCACAAATTGTGTGTCAGGTACTGATATCGGCATTTTGAGATAGATCGGTTTGTCGGTTTTGATACCGTCCAACCTTGCAAGGAGAAGCTCCAGATTTTCCGACTCAATAAACAGCTCACCGGTAAACGTATTTGGGCAGGAAATATTGACCGTGATCCACGCGCCCACATCATGTGCAACAATATGCGCAAACGAGGTGGCGTAGTCTTCAATGCCCTCGGGCAAACCGCATGCCGCCTCGTCATTGGTGCGCGCAATCGATACTCCGACCGCAAAATCAGGTGTGCGATATTGCCGCAGGAGCCGCGCGGTCACCCGCTCTACGCCCTCATTGCGCAAACCTTTGTATACCAAAATACTTTTGGTGCGTTTCAATCTTGTCTCATTCGGGGGCGAATTGCCCTTGCAGGGGCGTGCCGTGACCGATCCAACCTCAATACCGCCGAAACCGACCGAGCGCAGTATCTCAGTCAATTGCCCGTTGGGGTCGAATCCCGCCGAAAGCACAACCGGTGTATGATAGCGCACACCGTCGACCACCACCTCTGCATCGTCGTGCGGATATCCGTAGAGCGACGCTACTATGGTGCGTGAGAGCGCGGTCTTACCCATACACTGCCCCGCAAAGACCACCGCCTTGTGGACATGGGCGGGATTTATCTGAAACAACACGGGTCGTATGAGTTTTTGGTATAGCATACCGGTCGATATGGTAAGCGTTGAGATTGTAGCATACTATACCCGCCTGTGAGACTGCCGTGTCGCCGATGTGGCACCCCGGGACATACTACGCTACACTGCTTCGCGTATGTATCGTCGTGACGACCTCACCGTCGCACCAATCCCTCAGCTGAGCTATACCTTTTCGCACAGGTGCGTATGGACATTATTCCCTGAGCAACGAGTGGGTGTTTGCACTGAACAAAGACAACAATCAATCACAACCGTATGAACACGCGTGTATGGATGGTACTCTCGGGCGCGATCGGCTTGGGCGCATTTGTGATCGCCAACTTCACCGATCTCTTTGCGGGCTCAAGCGTGCTTGCCGGTAGCGTGCAGTTTGTCGCAAACGCGTTCGTGTTTGTCGTGTGGTCACATGCGTACCTCGTATCCCGCGGCCTGCAAAAGGTTGTAGCGGGAATTGGGGCTTTGGTGCCACTTGTAATGGCAGGAATTACCCTCATCCGCGTGTTTCTACCGATACTCGGGGTGTGATCGCTACTCTGCGACACGTTTGATCACGTCCACTAACGCCAAAGGAGTATCAACGAGCATGTCAGGATGCACTTCTTCCAGTCTTCGGCGCGTATTATATCCCCACGTCACCGCTACACGTTGCATACCCGCCTCACGAGCGGCGATGATATCTCGATCCTCGTCGCCCACATATATCACGTGTGCGGGTTCGATACCGCGCTTGTTGCATACATTGTTCAGTATGCGCGCTTTGCCAAAGAGCGAACTGCCCGAGTGGATGAATGCGAAGTGCTCGCGCAGATCGTGCGCCTCAAGCGTACGCGCAACATTCACCTCGCTATTACTTGAGAGTATACCGAGCTGATACGTCTGCGCGAGCGCTTTGATCACCTGCGGGATATCGGGAAACAGCTTGATGGATTTTGCGCGCAGTGCTTTGCGCATCTTATACACCAGCAACGGCGTGAGCAACAGCGGTACGCGATGACGCTTTAAGGTCGCGCGAATGCCAACCTCTCGCATCTCGTCAAAATCCGCAGAGGAAAGTCGTCCCTTGCTGAAATCACTCATCATACCCGCAACCACCCCGAACGTATCGGCAAGTGTGCCGTCAAAGTCAAAGAAGATGGTGGTTTTCATTTTTGCTGAAAGCGTTTTCGAATAGCTCGATATACATCAATCAGGACAATACCGAAAACGAGTAGCCACCCGATTTGGAGAATATGAAACGTATGTCCCATAACGAGACCGAGTCCAATCGAAATAATCACGCCTAGCAATACGGCATATGCGATAGTGGTCAGGAGGCGCGTCTGAAATATGTTACGCATCAACATTCCCGTGAGCACAACAACAAGCGCTACGGTAACGAGTGAGGTGCCCATAAAGAATGCCGCCAACTCATACAGTATTACCGACAGCATTGTTTTTCTTTTGTCATTGACCACAATTTCCCGCTTTTCTGCACGAATCGTATCAAAAGCTAGCGGTAAAGGCTCCGTAACAGGCATTGAAACTATCCTATACAGTGGCGCATAGGGAGATATTTCTTCTGTTGCTAGATCAATAGATTCAATATCAACGGATTCAGGACTCAATGAGCGTGGAAGCGATCTAACGACATACACACCACTGGGTTGTTCAAATAAAATCGAGGTCAATAGCTCAAGCTCTTTCGGCGTAATTTCATTGATCTCCCTATACGAAGGATGACTGCATCCATACGTCCTGTATATGGTATGTGGAAGAAGCTGTCTTACGTATCTATGTGAGACACTAAAGACCTCCGATATGGAACCCGATTCATAGAGCACGCAATAGTCCGTACCCCGTATCGCATTGTTTATTGTTGACGTCTGTAGTACGTGCGCATTGGAGGGCGTAAGACAAGAAGAAAGCGCCAAAGAGAGAGGTGTTGCCAGACTTACCAGCAGAACAATGCCCAAAAACATTCGGTGCATACGAAGGACTATATCACGGTTAGTTTTTATTGTTATAGGGGGTTGAAAAGATGGTTGTGTGGGCACAGAACATGCTTACTCACTTACCACTCCATCAAAATGCTCCTCGCGCTCATCCGCTTTGGTCGAATGAATCACATCATGGCGGTGTTCGGGCGGCGCATAGATGCTGTAGAGTTTACAGTCATTCTTGCCGGTATTAACCACATTGTGTCGCATGCCCGCAGGAATGATCACCGCATCATCAGCACTAAGTGCATGAACCGCCTCACCCATATGCACAGTTGCAGTACCCGCCTCAATACGGATGAATTGCGCCAGCTCGTGCACCTCCTCACCGATCTCAACCCCGGGCGCAAGCGACATCACAACTAACTGCATGTCATGCACGGTATACAACACCCGCCGGTAATCGGTATTTTTCAGCGTCTCCTGTTCTATATTGCCAACAAAACCTTTCATAATGTATCACTACCTGCTCAATTCTTTCTGTGCGATACCGCACACCCAATTACCCCCGCGTGGAAAGCACCGCATTCCAATCATCCGCAAAGCGCTGTATGCCACTATCGGTAAGCGGGTGGGTAATGTCGAAGGTGCGCCAATCGCTCGACAGATCGTGCGCTTCATACGGCAGAGGTTGTTTGTCACCGGCGTTGTAGGTAAATGAGGCGTCGGGGACCGGCATACCCTCTGCCGCCCACTCGCGCAGAATCTTACCCGGCGAAGTGATAAGGGGTGCACCAAGCGCAAGCGCATACAGAAAATGATCGAGTGAGCGCACACTCGCCACCAACGGCTCGACATGCCCATCACTCTCTTTGAACATGTCGATGACGTTCTTGATAAATGACATACCGTCTTCCCCTCGATCATCCAGCCGCCCTACAAACGGCGAGAGATATACATCGCCCGGCTTGGCACTGCGCGTTGCCGCATACACCGCCGCCGCTTGCGCTTGCGAAAAGCACAGGGTCATATTCACGCGAATACCCTCATTCGTAAGCACTTCGGCGGCTTCAAGCCCCGCGGTATTGATCGGCAATTTCACATGCGCGTTCGGTATCCAGGTGTTCAGTTCGCGCCCTTTTTCGATCATCTCCTCACTGGTCGTATCCTTATCGGCATACACTTCGATCGAAACCGACTCCGGCACCAGGGGTGCGATCTCGGAAACGATCTCTTTGTAGGCACTCCACAGATTATCATTGGTGCATCCCTCGGGCTTTTCTTTGCATGCTTGAAACGCGGGATTTTTTGCAACGAGGCTCGGATTGGTGGTCTGTCCGTCGAGGAAACCCAGCAGTTCAACGATCTCACGCGTCTCAGCAGGATCGCCTCCGTCAAGAAATAGTCGTGTGTGTAGTCCGGTTGGTTTTGCCATGGTGGTGAATGATTAGGGTGATAATGTGCTACTCAAAGTCTCGCAACAATGCGCGCAATTCCTTCTGTGCCTTCAGCGCAGTACGCTTTTCGGGCGACTCGACCACAAACTTTAAGGCGTCTTCGGTGACACTCTCCTTGACCACCAGCCAGTGTTCGGCAAAGCGCACCGTGACCCCATCAAAACGCTCAATGGATTCCGGATTTTGTGCTCGATAGTGCTCCTCGACCGCTTTGAGTGTCGCTTTTTTGTCCCGAACTTCTACCAGCATCTCTTCGGTCTGAAAATATCGCTCATACGGACGCACGATATCCGAGAATGTCTTCCCTGCTTTGCGCGCCTCAATATACGCTTCGAGTACGTACAGGAAGGTGAGAATGCCCGAATCAGCATAAAAGTTATCTTTGAAATAAAAGTGCGCCGAGTGCTCACATCCGAACACGGCATCGCGTTTACGCATCATCTCTTTAATGAATGCGTGTCCTACACGCGCACGTACCGGCTTTCCACCGCACGCACGTATCGTCTCTTCGTATATCTTGCTGGTAAAGACGGTGTGGATGAACGAAGCACCCGGTTGTGTGCGCACCATATGCTCGACAAGCAGAGCACCGATCACCGCACTGTTGATGTAGTACCCTCGCTCATCGAAGATCGCCACGCGGTCGGCGTCCCCATCAAACGCAATACCGAAATCATGCCCGCCACACTCAAGCTCCGCTTTAATAGCACGCTGGCTTTTTGCCAATGTGGGATTGGAGTCACGATGCGCAAAGGTCCCGTCAAGTTCAAAGAAAAGCTTGGTCGCCGCAACCGGCAATTTCTTGTCAAAGAGTGGCTCAAGCAAACATGCCATGCCGCCTCCCGCATCAACCGCAACGCATACCGGCTCGCGCGTACGTGCCGTAATGCGCCCTTTCACATAACGCTCGTACTGCGGGTAGATCGCTTTCTTAACGAGCTTGCCTCGTTTGGGCGGATCTGCAAAACGATTCTTCACTACGCGTTTCTTGATCTCGTTCAATCCCGTTTTGCCGGTCAAGGGAATGGCGCCCGCTTTCACCAACTTCAATCCGTTATATTGCTGTGGATTGTGCGAGGCGGTAATGACAACTCCGTACGCATCAAGCGAACCGGAAGCAA
>PWVU01000062.1 GCA_003561715.1 Candidatus Kaiserbacteria bacterium
GCCGTTCGATCCCCGCACGAACAGTGCGCAGGCACTGTTCTCCAGTCCTCTACACTCACTTCGTTCGTTTGAGGCCTGGGCGGGAATCGAACCCGCGCATGGAGGATTTGCAGTCCTCAGCGTTACCACTTCGCCACCAGGCCCACACATCACATTGCTGATTCCTGTAGAATCAGCGTGCACAGCGGTATCAAAAACGTAGAGAGTGCGGGCAGGTTCTTATCACCCGCATAAGCTATAGTAAACGTAAACTACTTATTCTTCAAGCAGTCGATCAATTTGCTGACGATGCCGTTCACCTCTATCTATCTCGACCTCTATGTGGGGAATGATCTTCATATTGACACGCTCTTTGATATAGGCGCGAAGTTCGCTGCGCTTGCGCTTGAGAAAATCGAGCGCGGCGTCTTCTTGATCATCCGGAAAGACCGAGATGCGTACAGTTGCGCGTTTAAGATCACTCGAAACCTGTACGTCAGTTACCGTGATCATTGAGCGACGATTTGATTCGCCATTGATGAATGCAGAAGCGCACTCTTTGAGATGTAGTGAAACTCGCTCGGTTCTATTGCTGCTCATACACACTCAAGAAAACTAAGACTCGATCATATCAAAGCTATGGATCTCATCGCCGGCAGAAAGAAGGGTGGGGGACTCGATCTGCATGCCGAACTCCTGGTCGAGCGATACTGATAGTGTGTCCACTTTACTCTGTTGGAGCGTTTTTATCTTGCCGCGCCCGATCGCCTCACCATTGCGAATGATCGATAGGGGATGTTTGAGTGTAATAGTGCCTTCCAATACGCGTCCTCCTGCGACTTGCTTATCTTTGACCACACTGAATACTTTCAGGATTTTCGCGCGCCCGACCACTTGTTCAGTGGTTTGCTTGGGAATGCGTTTTTGTACTTCACCACTGAGCCATTCGGCAAGTTCATATATGATAGAAAAAACGCCGATGTCGATGTTGAATCGCTCCGCAAGGTCGCGTGCGCTCGCGTCAACGGATACATTGAAGCCGGCGACCAGAGCATTATTGAACGCACAAGCGCTTTTGATATCGCCTTCGGATATCGCCCCGACATCCGCCGCAATGAGTTTAAGCGCAATACGCTCATGCTCAAGTTTTTTAAGTTCATGTACGATCGCATCCAGTGTGCCAAACGCATCCACCTTAATGAGTACCGGAATGGTGACAAGTGCGGTCGCCTCGTCACCAATAACAATGGTCTGTTTCTCGCGTTGCTCATTTTCAGCGCTTTTGGCCTCAGCATCTTTTTTGGAAGCCACTTGCACAAAAGGTGTGCCTGAGGCGGGAACACCGGAAAAACCTGCAATGCGTACGGGTGTTGAGGCCACTGCTTCGATGATCTTGTGTCCATGACAGTCCTCGATGGCTCGTACTGGAGCGCACGCATTGCCTGCGACCACATAGCTACCGGTCTTCAGGGCACCGTTTTTGATGATAAGGGTAGCTGAAACGCCCACCTTCGGATCACGGTGGGCTTCTATAACAATACCTTCTGCGGATACGGTAGAATCGGTTGTGAGCTCCTGCATATCGGCAAGCAGATGTACTACATCAAGAAGATCGCTCACGCCGTCACCTTTTTTTGCCGAGATCGGCACATAGGGAACGTCGCCACCCAATCCTTCTAAATATATACCGTGCTCCATGATGTTGCTCTTGGTGCGTTCGACATCCGCATTGGGTCGATCAATTTTGTTGATCGCGACGATGTATGGGGTGTGTGTATCTTGAATCGCTTTGAGTGCCTCAAGTGTTTGGGGCTTGACGCCATCCTCTGCAGACACCATAAGAATGGCGATATCGGCAACGGAAGAACCACGCGAGCGCATTTCCTGAAACGCCTCGTGTCCGGGAGTATCCAGAAAAGTGATCTTTTTCTGGATACCCTCATGCTCGCGTTCGACTTCGTATGCGGAGATGCTTTGTGTAATGCCGCCGGCTTCAGAGGCAACCACTTGGGTACTGCGAATATAGTCGAGCAAGGTCGACTTGCCGTGGTCGATGTGTCCCATAACGGCAACAACAGGTGGACGGGAGGTGGGTGAAGTAGTGGACATACAGGTGTAGCTAGGGACGGTATGACGCGCGTTCGCGCCATACGCGCTTCGTATCTTTGGTGCGTTCCGTGCCGTAGCACATCTGCGAACAATTCGGCGCGAGACGCCGAATAAGAAAACAAGCTTTTAGAATATACAATGAAATACGTTTTTTTGCAAAAACAAGAGGGTGGTCGTACAATGACACGAATATGGGTATTCGTTTTGACGTATGAGCGATAAGCATAATACAACGCTGGGTCGAATATATTGCGACTTTGCGGCATCTACCCCGGTTGCACCTGAGGTCATGGCGGAGATGATGCCATATTGGAGTGAACACTTTGGCAATGCCAGCGCGGTCCATGCCGAGGGGCGCGCGGCAAAAGAGGCGATCGAGTCTGCAAGAGCGCGGTGCGCGGAAGTGATCGGGGGCACTGCAAACGGTATATATTTCACGTCGGGTGGTACTGAGGGAAATAATTTCGCCGTATTTGGGGTTGTTGATGCGTATCTTGCCAAAACAGGCAAATCACTGAATGAGGTGCATATCATAACGCTTTCGGTTGAGCATTCATCTTTGCTTGATTGCGTGCGACTCTTGGAGCGTCGTGGCGCCTCGGTCACGTACCTGCCGGTCGACCGAGAGGGAAGACTTGATCTGAATGACTTGCGCGAAGCATTGCGTCCGGAGACGGTATTAGTCTCACTCATGTTGGTCAATAGCGAAATTGGGGTTGTGTATCCTTTGAAGGAATGTGTGCATATTATCAGGGAATACAGGCGTATCGTTGAACAACCTGACGGCACGATGATGTATCCCGTCTTTCATACTGACGCGAGTCAAGGATGTGTGTATTTGGATTGTGATGTACGAAAACTTGGTGTCGATGTGATAACGATGGATGCGCAAAAGGTATACGGTCCCAAGGGTGTTGGTTTTGTACATGTTGCGCGCGGGGTGCCTATAGCTCCTGTTCTGCATGGTGGTGGGCAGGAGCGGGGTCTCCGCCCCGGTACGCCCAATACGCCGCTCATTGTCGGGATGGCAAAGGCGTTTGAACTGGCGAATGAGCGGCGCGATGCCGAGGTTGAGCGCATGACCCCGTTGCGCGATCATTTTATCGACCGTGTATTGGCTGAGGTGCCGGGTGCGGAATTGAACGGTGCGCGCGATACTCGCATCGCCAACAATGCAAGCATTGCTATTCCCGGCAAGCATGCAGAGATGCTCCTGCTTCGGCTTGATAGTATGGGTATTGCCTGTTCGACCAAAAGTCCCTGCAAGGGAGTGAGTGGCGGCTCGCACGTGATCCTTGCGCTTGGTAAAGGAGAAGCATGTGCGACGGGAACACTTCGCTTTTCATTCGGTCGATCTACAACCGCACAGGACATTGATCGTGTGGTTGATGCTCTTGCTGAGGTGGTGAAGATATAGTGACTTCGTTCATACTCTCTGCGTACATTCCCCTTGTATACTGGATGGTGTTGGAGACAATCACATAGCCCCGTTGTTTATAAAGAAAACCAGAACACCCTGCGCTTGTGCGCAGGAATGAATGGGAAAATCAGTTGCCGAGCGAAGCGAGTCCTTCAGATGGTGAAAAGCGAAGCTTTTCACTTGGCTACATTGACCCCAACTTCCGAACACCTATTTTGATAAACTCCCCACCGCGCACCGCGCGTTTTTTCGTACTCTAGCATGCGTGTGTTCGGCACGCCATGTCTCCA
>PWVU01000105.1 GCA_003561715.1 Candidatus Kaiserbacteria bacterium
ATGAACATCTGAACTCACATGCATATAGTACACCCGCCGCTGGTACGACGGTATGCGTACTCGCCTTTTCAGTGTGGATAGGCACGTGTGCCACTCGTGCTATACTCGCGCCATATGGCTACAATATATGTTACCCGCCGCATTCCCGAAGAAGGGCTTGCGAAGCTTCGTGACGCGGGACACGAATTGGATATCAGCGAGAAGGACGGTGTATTATCAAAAGAAGAACTGCTGAGTGCGGTATCGGCAAAGCCGTACGATGGTGTGTTGTGCCTGTTGACCGATGCGATCGACGCGAGCGTGTATGACGCCGTACCGAGCGCAAAGATATTCGCCAATTACGCGGTCGGCTTTAACAATATCGATCTGGAAGCCGCCAAGGAGCGCGGTATCACGATCACCAACACGCCGGGGGTACTCACCGACACCGTCGCCGAGCACACGGTCGCGCTGATGCTCTCGATCACCTCGCGCATTGCCGAGGGAGATCGCTTCACGCGCGCCGGCAAGTACGACGGCTGGGCGCCAATGATGATGCTTGGTATGGATCTTAAAGGCAAGGTGCTTGGCATCTTGGGCGCGGGACGTATCGGTGGACACGTTGCCGAGATTTGCAGTAAAGGGCTTGGCATGAGCGTCATCTATTATGATATCAACCAAAATGCTGACTTTGAGGCGGCGACGGGCGCAAGCTTCCGCGCAACGCCCGAGGAGGTACTGCGTGAAGCGGATGTCGTTTCTATCCATGTTCCGCTCTTGGATTCAACCCATCACCTCATAAACGCCGAACGCCTTGCGCTGATGAAGCCGAGCGCATATCTCGTCAATTCTTCCCGCGGACCGGTTGTTGACGAAGCGGCATTGGTGGAGGCGCTCAAGAACGGCACCATCCGCGGTGCGGCACTCGACGTCTTTGAGAACGAACCGGCGCTCGCCCCCGGTCTCGCCGAACTGGAGAATGTCGTCATCACCCCGCACATTGCCTCAGCAACAGAAGAAGCACGCAACGCCATGTCCCGCATCGCCGCCGAGAATCTCATTGCGTTTTTTGCGGGAGAGACGCCGCCGAATAAAGTTGGTGAGTAGTGGGTGGTGAGTAGGTTTTGAGGAGTGGTTAGCGGTTAGCGTAGAGCGTTTAGAAGAAAAAGTAACTCCATCTGAAAAACCAGCCGGTGAACTTCGTTCACCGGCTGATTGCTTTTACTCAAACCACTATTACTATTCTCCAAGCTCTTTGAGTCGCTCTGAATTAATTCTTGCCATTGCGTTTCGTACTTCCTTCTCTGTTGCATCCGGACTAAGTCCGAGTGAATTGCGAACTTTAACTGAATCACTTTTTGCTATAGCTTCTTTAAGTTCTTCTTCTGTTGCATCTTCAGAAAGACCGTACAATTCGCGTAAGCGCGCGGAGTTATTTTCTTCAAAGCTTGGCTTATTTTCCATATCACGATATTTATTTCTAATACTAAAAAGTGTATTATGTAAAAAAAAATGTAAAGCCAGTTTATTCAGCACAATACAGACAGATGTATACTGAACCCTAAAGCGCGCTTGGGGCGCGCTTTAGGGTTTTGAGTAATTAGTGCACAGCTGTCGATAACGATACAACGCGATCGAAATCATCATCGGGTGCTATTTTATTTCTTCCTGTTTTACCGCATGCGATACAGCGGTGGCGGATCATAAGACCCTTGCCGGAGTGCTGTTCAATGCCGCATGGCTCCATGAATCCTCGGCAGGTCTCACGCCGATCGCCCGGGAGTATGTCAACATGCTTGCACCATAAACACTGCGGGCAGTGATTGCGATACCCACCGGCGAGTTTTGCAACAGGTGCACCACATACTTGGCAGACAAAAGCATCATTGCCTTTGCCGTAGTAGTTTTTTCGTTTCATCCTGCGTAACGCAGGGTTCGGTTTATTCTTTCTATGAGGTGCTGAGCATGCGGCGAATTTCTTTGTTGCCTTCGTCGCAAACACCCTCATCGTACTTGCGTGTACGACTCGACTGTTCGCTCCTCGGCGCCTCGAAATTCATTCACCTGCGCAGACCTCATTCCTTACGGAAGAGGCTTGGGTAGCAGTGGTTACAACATTCTCCGACCATATAGCCGAATACTTCCGGTTCCTCACTTCACCGAGCGTGCACGTATGCACATGCTCGGATCCGAACGGGGTTTGTGTATTTGATCCCGTCACGGTCCATCGCTCAAGTTACAACCTGAACGATTGGCCACCGGTTTAGTGTCTCCTACCCGCACTCTGCTGTATTGCCACAGGCATCCTCCCCTAACGATGCGGATGAAAAGCTGAAAATACTATACTACTGTTTTTTAATATGTCAACCGCCGGCTTTGCCGGCGGTCATGTTGCAATGTGCATTTTGAAATTTGACCTTTTTACACCTCCTTCTCCTCTACACCTCGCACCATACATGCAATAAAAAACGATTCGATCTCGGTGTTTTTTTGTACGCGCACATACCCCTCGGACGTACTCCACTCTTGCGGCATGGAAGAAACACCGATTGGCTCGATGATCGCCTCAGGCATCTTCGCGATCACGTATTCGATCACCGCCTCATTCTCCTCTCGCGTATGCGTACACGTGCTATACACCACGCGTCCACCCGGCTTAACACACGCAAGTGCCGATCTCAGCAGATACGTTTGTTGCCTGGCAAGCGCTTTGATCTGTTTGCCTGAAAGGGGCTGATCCATACTGCACGGCGCATCGACCAACACCCGATCGAAAGTATCCGCATATCGGCGCCACAAGAATTCTCCCTTCCCTATATGAGTGGTTATATTGGTCGCGCCCAGCATTTCAGCAACCGTAGCGAGTTTGTAGAGCCGAGTACGACTTGCATCGTTTGCAACGATCTCGCCTGTATTTTCCATCTGCGCCGCAAGTTGTGTTGTCTTACTCCCCGGCGCTGCGCACATATCGAGGATCAGTTCCTCCGGCTGAGGGTCGAGTACTATGACGGGCAGCGTGCTCGCAAGACCCTGAGGGTAACAAAAGCCGTTGCTCACCAGCGGGCTTGCTAAAAATACCGCACGCGGAATACCACGCACTACGAGCGCGTTTTCATACCACGGCACAGAATCAATTGAGCAATCTGGAAATGTCTCACTGATTTTACTACGACAGAGAGCGGGTGCGATCTTCAGCGTATTTACCCGAATCGATATGTGGTGCTCCGATGAGTGCTCAGACATAATTTGGACCTACACATTTGGATGCAGTTCTAGGCGCTAAGGAGGTGTGCCCTTGAGCAATAGTAAACATATTGTGATAGGGTCGCCGACGAAATGCGCCGAATGCGTAGGTCCTATTCTACACAATAAAGCGCGACGCGATAAGATACGTTGCGCCGGCAACACTCGCCGAAAGAACTGCGCCCCAGATGATATCTACAATAACGACCGTAAGCGGCCAATCTTTAAGCGTGGCAAGGTTGGTCAGATCGTACGTCGCGTATGTGAAGAAACCAAACAACGCGCCAAAGATAAGTGCGTGCATGAGTGACTGCTTCTCAATTGCTGGCACGGTGACAAAGATCATAAGACCCACCAAAAAGAGCAAATAGAAAATGATCGCCGCCGTCCAATTCACCGGCCCGAGCAAATGCCCCAACTGATTTTGATAAAAATTCCGCGCCACGACCCCAAGCCACACCATGTCAATCGCAAAAAACACCACCACTGAGGCGGCATAGGTTGCCAAAAGTTGAAGGGTGGTCATACATAACCAGTATACACGAACGGAGCACTCATGCGATA
>PWVU01000030.1 GCA_003561715.1 Candidatus Kaiserbacteria bacterium
AATCGGTGCTATGGGTATGTGTAGTTCTGCGTGAAATCCGGTTTATTTTTTCTCATAAACCTGGCTTACCACGGCATATACAGCACAAGCAATGTGACAGACAGTCCAACCAATACGCTGTATACCACGGTTTCAAAATACAACTTCGGCAGTTTCTCGCGCTGGAGGTACTTTTCTTTAAAGTATACATGTCCCTCTATGTTGTGAGGGAAGGGGTTCGCTGAAGCAAGGTCAGTAAAAATGAACATAGCGCCGAAGACAAAAGCAAAAAGTTGGGTCGGAGAAAGTTCGGGGAGTAAAGGGAGAATTGGCAGAAAGACAAGCGACATGAGCGCGCCGCGCAGCAGTTGAACTGGTAGAAAGCGCGTTGTCACAAAATGACTATCCTTCGTGTCGTCCATATCTCGGTGGAAGTCGTACAGTCGGTCTTTGCCGCGATACAAATCACCACTTATCTTTAACGCGCACGCCCCGGCAATCGTGTAGGAGATTGTATGTATGAGCGTGAATGCGATGCTGAAATAGAGGTATTCCATATGTTACGGAACTAGAATATCCCAGTGCGTGGGTTCGCGTGCGTAGATGTAGCCCGTCTGGGGATCGACCCATTGGGGCGCGTTGTCAAAATCGCGATTGGGAAGAGGGGTGAACTCGCTAGTGATCAAAGACTCAAGTCCGGCCGTTAACCGGAGGTCGATCTTCTTGCCACCGCAATGCGAGGCATTATCGATGCAGGTAATACTGCCATCAGACCCTCGCACTTCACCTCGGTGGCCGAACTCTGAGCCGCCGGTTACAATGATCGCGCAATCGGCAATACCTCGACTGTTGCAGTGAGTGACGATCGATTCAAAAATACTTTTCAGCGCGTGTATGGTTTCAACTTGTAAGTTATTGAGATCGGTACACTGCTGCCAGTTTTTCGGATCATTATATGCGGTACCCGGGTAGCAAAAGCCTTTCGTAATGCGCGCTGACGGTACGATCGAGTGAATATATTTTTCTATAATTACTTCCTCATTACATATCGTTTGGATGTCAGGATCAGTGATGGCAGCACAGTTTGCACGTGCAATGCCGCCCGAGGGGTGCCAGCTCGCTCCCGAGGGAGGGGTGGGAAGAGGAAGAGTCTCAATTTGATCGGGTTGCTCGTGTTGTGTTGAGGTCGCGGTGTCTGGGGTAGAGGTGGCCTGAGGGGGTTCGATGATTGGGGTGGTGGTAGGAGCGTTGAGGGACGGAGTAGGCTCTTGCACATACACGGTTTCGCTCGAAGCCTTAGTGAAAAGATGCCATACCCCGAGTGCTATTGCCGGTACAAGAATGATTGCTGCATACTTCATGTGGGTACTAGTATACCGCAGACATCTGCTTGCGGGAGCATACCCGAATGAGTTGTATACAAAGCTTCGTTCTGAGACTGCGTTTACGGCAAGCTGCTTTCCAAAGGAATCATAAACGCTATGCCTGACATGAGGTGGCGTTTCTCTTTATGGCAAAAGTGATATGATGAGCCAATGGATTCAAGTAATTATCTCAAGCGAGCTCTAGAACTAGCACAAGCATCACTTGAGGCAGGGGAATTTCCAGCGGGTGCGGTGTTGGTAAGTAAGAATGGCAATGTGTATGAAAGCTCGCCATCGCTTCCACGCAATCATAGCGAGATGATGGTCATTGATATGGCGATTGGCGCTGAAGGCGCACCGCTCACTGGTGCGACCATGTATGCCTCCATGCAATCGTGTCTTATGTGTTCGGCAAAGATGTACTGGGCGGGTGTTGAGACGGTGCACTACGTTATCCCAAAGTCGAGCGTTCGCGCTGACTATGGCTTTGAAAGCCCGCTCGATGCTGACGAAACTGCCGCCTTATTTTTTACTCCGATCAAGATGATATCGCATCCGGAATTACTTGATGAGGCGATCGTCGCATATACTGAGTGGGTAAAGAAAATTGAGAGTAAGTAATTAAGATAGTCTGTAGCTCATGGATAACAAAGATGCAGATTTGCAGATCACCCAGAATTCAAAGCGGGAGTTGAATTCGGCAATCGTCTGGATCGTAGCGGGTGCCGCGTTGGTAGCGTACGGAATTATCGGACTTTTCAATGTGGCAATCCCGGGCGTAGAGGAGCTTGTTGTAGCAATATCCTCGGTTGATGGCACATACATTCTTCTCGCCGCGTTTTTGGCGGTGTTTATTGAAGGGTTATACGTCATCGGGAGTTTCTTCCCCGGGTCAACATTGGTTGTTCTTCTCGCCATACTCTCACAGTTGGCCGGTCCGTGGATGTTTGCGGCAACCATCGTTACTATCTTCATTGGGTGGTGCTTAGCCGGAGCAGTGAATATACTGTTGGCTCGGTCATATCGTTCCCGCATCGCACTATTGTCAGGTGAGAGTGAGTACAAAATACAGGACCGTTTTTGGACCACCTGGTTTCCGACCTTTCGCGCCAATTATGAAGTAGCACAGGTAATTGATGGCGGAGATCCGCTTAAGGTCTTTTACTCATCAGTCCGAGTAAAATTGTGGGCAAGTGGCGTCATGGCCCTAGCCGCTCTTAGTATTCCGCTGTTTATAGATGTCAACGAATTAAGTAACGAAGAAGGCTTTGCGAGTTTGCTTGTTGTTGCCATTATCAGTTTCGTAGTGGGTGGCATGAAATTGAGGAATCATTTCAGCCGGTGAGTAAGTGTAAGACGCGTTATTTTGATGACTGAAAAGGGGAGCGAGCACATGTAAGTATTGACATATAATCTATTCAGTTGTATGCTCCAAGCATGGTAGGAAATGCGCGCACGAATTTATAATCTCTGGCACGAGCCGCGATTACGCGTTTTCCTATTTCTCCATTAGCATCTCATACAAGTAAGACGAGTGATCTGGTTTGTGCCAGCCTATCTACTTGTATGTATGCATATCCAAACTCACCACATAGCAAAAAGCTTCGAAGGAAGCCCTATTCTCTCTGACGTCTCCTTTGTCATACCCAAAGGGGAGCGAGTGGGTATTGTCGGCGGGAAATGGGGTCAGACCCCACACCTGTCCCGTTTAAAACCCTTCAAACAAAAGCTGTTCCGGTCCACTCTTGACATCAAACTGTGGTACGCCAACAGAATACAGCTCAGGTAAACGTTTTTTGTCCAAAAGTGACACAGAGGTTATCTGTAACATTCTGTAGAGATCCAGCTCCAGACAGAGTCTCTTTTTCACAATAGCAAGGAGAAGGTAGGAGCAGATCGCAATGCAAAGTTGAGTCTTCACAGCGTTTGCGCTGGTACCCCAGAAGTTTTTGATCTTGAGGTGTTGCTTCGTCCATCTGAAGAACAGCTCGATCTGCCAACGATACTTGTACACACGTGCAATCGTCCGAGCGTCACTCGTGAAGTCGTTTGTGACGAACACATACACGACACTTGTCTCTACGTCACGATACTTAATTCTCCGTAGTTTGCCCGGGTATCGAAGTACGCTCTTTCTGTCTTTGAGCACCACAACCTGATCGCACAGCAGGCCGGTTGTTTTGTCGATAGCGTGTGAATACAGACGGCGTACTTGCATGTTGTCGCGTGCGCGGGTGACGAAGTATGCGCCTGCGGTGTGGATTGTGTGCCAGCGGCGGTAGTCGAGATATCCCTTGTCCATACAATAATACGCTCCCTTTTCGTAAGTAAGCTCATCGAGAAAGTTCACGTCATTCGCTCTACCCGAGACTATGGTGAAAAACGCCGGAACGGAGCCGTTTAAGTCAAGCTGCATGTTCAGTTTGATCGAGGCATACTGTGCATCAAATTGCGCCCAGCCAAAGGTGGAGAGGCAGAGTTCGATCACGGTCGAATCAAGCAGGTATACCGTGCCCGCAAGATTAAGACTAACGATCTCTTTGGACAGCGGTTCCATAGGCCGTACTTGCTCGATGAGTACCATCGCGAGATCGCGGTAGATACGCCAGTCGCGTTTTTCGTTTGCAACCGCAAGTGTATTGCGCGCAACTTTTTGCGTGAATCCCATATGGTACAACTTCTCTTCATGTGCTGCGAGACACGTGACCGTGTCTCGCAGACTTTCCCGATACGCAAGCTGCCCGAACACCATTGCTCGAAACTGTTGTGAGCACGGCAGACGTCGCATACGGTACGCACCACCATATCGATCGACACATTTTTTAAACTGATATGGGTCTACAAACTCAAGAAGTTGCGAGAAGACATACTTGTCTAAGTGCATACGGATACGTAATTAGGGTCAGTAACACCAACTAGTATCGCGTATTATGTGTGGAGACGCTTCAAATCGAAAAAACTAAGTTTTCAAAAAAAACCCCGTTGCTACAGGGTGGAATCGTAAGTTATGAGTTTAAACGGGACAGGTGTGGGGCAGTACCCCTTTACTAATGGAAACGAAGGCGGGTCGGAACGAAAGAAGAAAGCTCCTGCCGTTATTGCAGCTACCTTTGCGGCGATGCTGAGCCAAACAGCGCCGACGCCTGCACAAGCGGAGACAATGCCTGCATCGGATACGTATCAGGAATCCGTAGAGCAAGAACAAAATATGCTCGTCGCCCAGGAACAATTGATCGAGTACTTAGGTATGGGCGTAGATACTGAGCATTCAATCGTTCACTGAATGCGTCAATAACGGAAGCGCTTCCTTTTGTGGGCGATGTCGTTGTCCAGTTTCGGGAAAAGCTTAGTGAGGTTGTCCATACTGACAATCTGGATGAAATCAACAAAGCAATTGAAATGACCGAGATGCTACCAACAGCGCTGGGACAATATGGAGAGATGGCGAATATTCCTGTGGAGACAGGCGCAGGGCATGGTCTCTATTACAGATTATTGCTTGAAAAACGAGATAGTCTCTCTTCCCGGATCTAGCCAGTGCAGTACAGTGCGATTGCCACACTTGTTGCCAAGTTCAAACTACTCACTCCCTTTTGCATCGGGATCATGACGGTTTGTGTGGCGTGTGTGCGTAACTCTGGCGATATCCCGCGCCGCTCCGAGCCGAATACCAAGATCGCATCGTTTGGAATAGTTGCCTCGGGCAGAGGAGTTCCTTGCTCGTGAAAAGCTATACAGGGGCGTGATGTGCTAAGGATATCCTGTGCATCGTCGACGCGCACGACCGGCACCGCATACTGCAATCCCGCCGCGCCACGCACGACAGTCGGATGCCACGGATCGATATCGCCAAGTATGGCGACGCCCGCAACCCCTCGCGCGGCGACAACTCTGATGCACGCACCAACATTGCCTGCGTGCGTCGGATTATCGAGCAGTACGATACGACCGTCGCGCGAAAGTATATCCGAGAGAGCATAGGGAGATCGCTTGGCGATCGCGATCACATGCGACTCAAGCGTACGCGGCGAGAGCGTGTTGAACACCTCGGGCGCAACCGTCTCAACGTCGAACTTTCCCGCAATGTCGGGCGCAAGCGTCTGGGTGAGCTCGGTAAGTTTTTCGGAGTCGTCGGTGACCACCATCTCGATCTCCGCCCCAAAGCGCACGGCGTGCTTAAGTGCGTGGAAGGTTTCAAGAACGACTGTGGAGTGATCGTGCGCGGCCTGATCGAATTGTTGATGGAGTGACATGGTGCTATTCAAACACAAGAGACGGCAACTTGCATAATTTTTTTTCATACATACTCGGTGGAGTTGTACCAGCAGACGGAGCTCATCATGCCCGAAGAACAAGTCGAAGCGGTGGTCTACATCGGCAGACCCTTGCCCGAAGATGTGCGAAAGCACCTTGAGGGGCTTCCGCATCACCACTTGATCACTCTTACCCTCGCCGACGGTGAGGGCGGGGGTGCCCTGCAACCGTTGCCTAGTCCGATGCGCGGGTATATCGTGTCTGCGCCGGTTCCCGGGACCAATCTCTTCGAAAGTGCCTGTGCGGAGACAAGGGAGCGGACATTGGTAGGATGGCTCAAGGCTGTCCTTTACTCGCACAAGTATCAATCAGACGGCTCGCCAGCTGTGTGGGGCTGGATGGACGAAGACTGAACGACGATGGGGCGTCTCCTGGGAGACGCCCCTGTCCGTGTTGTTAGAGATCCATGCGCAATGAAGTGCCGGCAGGCTTGATGCCAAGCGACTCGTACCACGCGATGAGATGAGTCTTCTGAGCGCGCACACTTGCAATAAGCTTGTATGCGCCCTCCTGCTTTGCGCGCACGATTGCGGCCATGACGAGGCGCCTTCCGATTCCCTGCCCACGCCACGTCTCACCCACAAAGACGTCTTCAAGAAGCGCAAATGGCTTCTTGTGCAGGTCATTGCGCCCCAACAGTAGGTTGCAATGCCCCATTTCAATTCCCTCGTCGGTCGTAATGCTTATGCGCAGACTGCGCGCGCGACATTCTGTTTCTGCAATGTGCATTGTCGTACTTCTCCGGAGTTGTGTCACCATCTATCACAACAAACATAGTAGCGAATTGGTAACACCGGCAACTCACGATGTTGGTATCGATCGTACTGTGATCTGAGATCGTGAGTGACTAACCGAGCTTAAACGACCCTCTTGCTATCGCCATCGATCAGTAGTACCTGACCATCGTTGAGACAGGTCGTCTCTAACCCGTCTTGTTGGTAGCGCCCCGCGATCTCACGCATCATCGTTTCGTACTTCTTATTGTCAATATGGGGGATGATCGCTTCTTTGACCATGCCGAGCCCGGGAAAGACTGCGGGCGCCAAAGCGGGATCATCGGCGGGCGCAAAGTACTCGATCGAATCCATACAGATGATCGATCCCGCGCTACTGCCTGCATATACTCCTTCACTACGCATGTATGTTTTCAGTTTTTCTGCAAACTTTGTCTCGACCAGTCGGTAAGCGAGGTAAAATACGCTTCCTCCGCTTACAAATACAAATCCATACGCCGATAGGTCGTCCGGTACCCAGTCGTCTGGTTCAAGCAAGGTGGTGTCGATGGTGGTGGCGAGTGGTCGTAGCGGAGCAAATGACTCTTCCAGCCATGCCGGAGCAGGCGTGCCATACGGCACGGCGGCGGCGGTAATGCATAGTGCTCGATCGACTGCGCCGCCGAGCATGTTGCGAAACGCTTCCACATGTGCGGGTGTTATGTGGTTGGAGGCAAGCAGGGCTTTCATGCGAGGCAGTATAGCATGTATAGTTTCGATCTAATCATCGGAGCGTGTGGCATGTCACACAGGGAGGTTATGTATTACCCAAACACATTTCGCGGTCGGTATTGGAGCGCTTCGAGGAGGTGGGGTTCGGTGATGTGTTTTGCATCATCAAGGTCCGCAATGGTGCGTGCGAGTTTGATCACACGATGGTACGCGCGCGGTGAGAGGGAGAGTTTTTTGGTCGCGTCCGCAAGGAGTTGTTGCACGGGTAAGGTAAGTGTGATGTGACGGTCGAGGTCTTGCACACCCATGTCGCTATTGAGTGTTTCCGTATCGCCAAATCGCTCGTGTTGCAAGGCGCGCGCACCGTCGACCAATACGCGCACGCGCGCCGATTCAGAATCCTTTGCGCGTTTTTCAGACAACTCCGCATGATCCACATGCGCAACCTCGATCCACATATCGATACGGTCAATGATGGGGCCGGAGATCTTGCGCTGGTACTTGAGACGGTCGCGCTCGGAAATGATTGAAGGGTCTTCGGCGCCGCCCAGCGGGGTCGGGTTCATCGCGGCGATCAAAATGAAGTTTGCCGGATACTCCACGGTGCCCTTGGCGCGTGACACGGTAACGACGCGATCTTCAAGCGGCTGACGCAACGCATCCAAACACCGACGGTCGAATTCGGGAAACTCGTCGAGAAAAAGCACGCCGCGATGCGCGAGCGTCACTTCGCCGGGGCGTACTGAAACGCCTCCACCCACTAACGAAACGTGCGATGCCGTATGGTGCGGTGCACGAAAGGGCGGGTGCGTGATGAGGTCGCCATCGAGATGTCCGGCAAGGGAGTGGATCGCGGTCGCCTCCAGTGCGGCATCGAATGAGAGCGGAGGGAGAATGCCGGTGAAGGCGCGTGCGAGTAACGTCTTGCCGGTGCCGGGTGGACCGTAGAGCGCGATGTTGTGTCCACCTGCGGCGGCGATCATCAGTCCGCGTTTTGCAGATGCTTGTCCGCGGACGTCGGCAAAGTCGGTCGTGTGCGCCGATTGCCCGGTAACAATCTCGGTGGTTGGGGTTGGGATAAGTCGCACGGTGGTGCGTGCGGGTTTCGACCCAAGCTCAGTGTCTCGCTCCTCTTCTTCGGGTGTGTGATCAAGATGCTTGATCGCCTCGGTGAGGTCGTGTACGCCGTACACCTCGATCTCTTTGATGAGTGCCGCCTCGCGTGCGTTTGCGCTCGGTACATACAGCTCGGTGTAACCCACTTCCCGCGCGCACAATGCGATCGCAAGTACTCCGCGCACCGGACGCACCGTGCCGTCGAGTGCAAGTTCACCCACAAAGAGTTTCCCGGAAGCATCGAAATTGATCTCGTTTGCAGCTTTGAGATACGCAAGCGCGATAGCCAGATCAAAGTGGGAACCTTCTTTCTTGAGATGTGCGGGCGCAAGCGAAACGACTACTTTCCGATTGTGCGCTTTGGGCGAGATACGCCCGCTGTGTTTGATCGCCGCCGACACGCGGTCGCGCGCTTCTTCGACTGCTTTGTCCGGCAGTCCCACAATGGAGAACGCATGCAACCCCTTGGAGAGGTCTGCTTCAACATCGACAAGGTGTGCCTGAGGGTATGCGGGTTGCGCACACCACACACGTGCAAAGGACATATGCTTTGAGTATAGAGATGAAACGACCTGCTGGCGAGTAAAGTTGCGCACAGCTTGTGCATGCAAGGTTGCACACATAGCAACACATCTCTTCTGGGGAGATGTGTACGAGACATATGCTATGTGTAACGCCTCAAAACAGTGCAGTTGCGCGGTTCCACACTACTCAAGTTCACGCTCTTTCTCCATGTGTGCTTTGCAGGTGCGTGCCGCCGGATTTGCCTCCAGGCGATCTTCTTCGATCTTCTCTCCCGAGATTTCGCATACTCCGTAGGTGCCTTCCTCAATCTTCTTGAGCGCAAGGACAATATTCTGATAGCGTAATCCGAGCTCTCCAACGATCACTACCTGTTCCCCCGATTCTTCCGCCGCATCTGCCACTTCGTTGAGATCAGCTCGGTCAACATCAAGCGTGGACGCGATGGGCTCCCACACCCCCTTGGCAGAGTCTACTTCGGTTGCGATTTTTTCCAGCTCTTCTCTCAGCTGCGTTCGTTCGCTTTCAAGCAACTCTTTGAAATGTTGTGTATCCATACCCGTATGGTACCAGATAGGTATAAGTTGGCAATCGTCGAGATAGGTCAGCCGTCTGACCGCAGATTCATGCCCGGTGCTGTGCAGACTTGCTAGAACCGACGTGAGGAAAGTCGCGTGACGATCTCAGCAAATGTGAACTCATTGGTTGTGATGACCAAGGTGTTGCGATCGACAAAGCCGTACAACAGTACGATGCGATCATTGGCATTGCGCAAGACACGCACTTCCATATTACGAACAATCTCGTCTGTAAATTGTCCCAACGTTGCTTGGGTGCCAAGCCCGCCACTTTCGTCTTCTACCGGGCGTTGCGGGATGAGGATCGCCGGACCAAAGAGTGGCGCGAGGTCGACTTGCATGTCTTCTTCCCACTGCAACATACCCGCAAACGCGTTCTCGTAAAAATTGACTTTAAAGATGAGAAACGGCGGGTTGCCATCAAACACATGAACCCCGAGCATCATCATCGGTTCGAGTGAACGGGTGAGGGAGCCAGGCACCTCCGCTTCAATGCGTTCGAAGAATTCGGTCGACGAGAGCAGATTGATCCGCTCGCCCCCCTCGGGCAAGCGCGCGGTAAGGGTGAGATACAAGTATGAGATCGCACCGAGACGCAACGAGACTTTTTCTTTTTCGGCGAGCAAGGTGTTCATGAACTCGCGACGTGATTGACCGGTGACGTCAACTCGGGTTTGCTCATCCGAGAAAATGTATTCAGGAAGTGTCTCCACCACGACCGTGTCGGACGGTTGTAAGAAGAGGTAGCCGATGAATGCAAGTCCTGCGATACTTACGCCGATGAAAATCCCCGATAGGGCGATCTTGATATACGTACTTGCGCTGGTCGAGCCGCCGCCCGCTACACGTTTTTGTTTTTGTGCCTCGCGCTCTTTTTGTGCCTGCTCCTCGTTCAGTCGATTTTGCTCTGCAGAGGCAACACTTACTATGGAAGTGTCTCGTGTTTGCACACGTTGCGCAATATCATCTTGGAATGTGCGAATCGGTTTGAGTGTAGTCGGTACCGGTTCGTCCGATTCCAGCGACACAGCCTGTCCGGTGAGAGGCGAGAGGGTCGCACCGGGTCCGCGAAATGCGCCGGGGGGTGTCGAGCTTGGTGCGGATCCGGTGCTCGCTGGCTGTGGCACGGACTTCTCTTCGATTGTTGGTTGTGATTCATGATCACCTTGAATAGTGTGCTGTTGTGCTTTGAGTGCCTCGTGTGCTTCGGCGTGTTCAGCTTCGAGTGTTGTATGTTGATCGCTCTCTTGGGATGGCGTGAACTCAACACCTGCATGATCACTTCCATGCAGACTTTTGAAGTCGTCCTGCGGAATGGGCGCACGTGGAATGTCGGTTTCCGGTGGAGCGTCCGGTGCGGGTTGGTTGTTTTGAGGCGTAGGGGGAGCTTGCTCCTGTACCGCTGTTTGCTCCGCAGGCGCTTGTTGAGCGGAAGCGTCGGGTTGCGCTGATGGCTCGGTGATGTCCAGAGGCGCAGGAGGCTCTACCGGAGTCGACGCCTGCTCCTGTGCGGGAGGCTGAGGAGGTGCGTCAGGTGAAGGTGTTGGTTGTGTGGGTTGAGGTGCTGGTTGCGCGGACGCTTCTTCGGCAATCGGTTGCGGCTCTTGGGCGACTGGTGCTTGTGCGTCTGTGGGAGGCTGTTGTGGTTGTTGAATGGTTTGCGCCGCGGCGTCGTTGCGCGCATGCCACTCGATGGTATCAAAAAATTCATGCGCCGGTCCGGTCGGTCGCGGTTCAGGAGTCGGAGTCGGCGGCTGTTCGGGAGGAGATGACGCGGGCGCCTGCTCCTGCGCAAGAGGCTGAGGAGGTGTGTCCGGTAACGGTGTTGAGTGTGGCATTTCTTGAGGGACACCAAGAGCAATGGGTTGCTCAACAGCTTCGGAGGTTTCCTGTGTTGCCGGTGTGTTCAGCTCGTTGCTCTCTGCAACATTCTCGGGAGTGTTCTGTGCGATTTGTCGGTCCAGTTGTTGCGCAAGCTCCGTTTCCGGTTCTGCATTCGGTTGCGAAGGTGGCGTGGAAGAATCCGCCGAGAGCGTACTTGCAGATGCTTGTTGCGAAGCAGATTGCGCAGGGTCGCTCTGTGCAGGATTTTCAGGCGAGGGTATTTCCTCCCGATTTGATTCTGGCACGGGGGGCGCAGGAGGTGCTTGTGCGGGAACGTGAGGTGCCGTGGGTGATGAAGCAGGTGTCGGTGGTTGTGGCGTTTGTTCTTGTCCGCGCGGGGTGAGATCAAGCGGATCAAAGGGCTCTTCTGCAGCGGGTTGCACCCGCGAACCAAAGGTGCTCGACTCAAGTACGCGTTGTTTAAGTGATGATAGGTTTACTCCTTCGCGCGACGCGCCCTGGGGTACAGGTGTTGTGGTCGGCGCTTGGGCAGTTGTGTCTTGTGGTATGTCGCCACCGGTTGAGTTGGGAGTATTCAAATCGGGAGCGCCTGGTGCAACGTTGGGTGCAGGGTTTGCAGTAGATGCGTCAACGGGCGGCGCACTATTGTTTGGTGAATTGGTGATATCTTCAGTTGTACTCGATTGTGATTTTTGTTGGGGTTGTGGGGACGGTCGCGCAGATGCCGCATTGGTTGGCGTTTCCTGCGTGTTGGTTTTTGCGCCCGCGCCACCCATTGCCGATTCCGACTCGTGGGTAATACGTTCCAACTCCGCCGTGAGTGATGCCACGCGTTGCGCCAATTCTGATATATCGACCCCATCCGTCCCTTCCGGTTTCTGCGGAGGTTGTTGGGGGGTCGGGTTTATTTGTTGAGGATCGGTATTTGCCATGCTACACGAAGAGCTAGAATACAGTGTACAACAGCCTGAGTATGTATGCGATACGTACTTTCCACGCGCTGTTGGCAATGGATTCGTTCTCATACAAGTAATTGCGTGAGAGTCAAACGGATAAGGGCGGCGTGCAAAGCACGCCGCCCCCACCCCGCACCTAGTGCGACGATCAATTACCCGCTCAGTCCTTTGCGCGATGCAAAGTCCGGATCGACGCGCTTAATAGACAGATTGACCCTCTGCTTATCGTCGATCTCTTTGATCACGACCTTCACTTTTTCCCCTACTGCAAGCACGTCTGCGACCTTCTCGATACGGAACGGCGCGATCTCGGAAACATGTACAAGACCCTCCGTGTTCTTGCCGATCTTTACGAACGCACCAAAATCCATCAGTCGTGTCACTTCGCCGGCGAATTCTTCTCCTGCCACATACTCGTGCGTCAACTCCTCGATCATTTTCGCAGCAAGGTCGGCAGTACCGTCGCGTCCGGTAATAAAGACGATACCGGAGTCTTCGATAGTGATATCATCGACTCCTGTCTCATCCTTGATGCCGTTGATGGTCTTACCGCCGGGACCGATTACCAATCCGATCTGATCTTGCTTGATCTGCATCACGCGTATCTTCGGCGCAAGCGGTGAGATGTCGGGGCGTGGCGCGGGAATCGCCGCAGTGATTGTTTCGAGAATATGAAGTCGCGCTTTCTTAGCGTCTACAAACGCCTCACGCAATACGTCAATTGAAATACCCTCAACCTTCACATCCATCTGCACGCCGGTCACACCCTCGCTCGTGCCTGCTACCTTGAAGTCCATATCGCCGTGATGATCTTCCGGTCCTTGGATATCGGTAAGGATCTTGTAGCTTCCCTTCCAATCCATCAGCCCCATTGCAATGCCCGCGACCGGTCGTGTAATAGGTACGCCGCCATCCATGAGCGCGAGTGTCGAGGCGCACACGCTTGCCATCGAGGTCGAGCCGTTGCTTGCCAAGCATTCCGAAACAAGTCGTATCGTGTACGGAAATTCCGCAACCGGTGGAATCACTGCTTCGAGCGATTTCTCCGCAAGCGCACCGTGTCCGATCATGCGACGATTGAATCCGCCCACGCGTCCTGTCTCTCCCGGCGCAAACGGCGGGAAGTTGTAGTGATGCATAAAGCGCTTTTTGCTCTCCTGATTCTCTATGCTGTCGATGATCTGCGAATCCTCAGGTCCGCCGAGGGTGAGCGCCGCAAACACATGCGTGCCACCCCGATAGAAGAGACCGGAGCCGTGTGTCATCGGTGCGAACTCCACCCCCGCTTGCGCAAAGAGGGGACGTACTTCATCGAACGGGCGTCCGTCCGCCCGCGCGCCATCCTCGACCGCCGCGCGATGGATCTCCTCGTCGACCATATGCTCATAGTAATCCTCAGCATCTCCCACATTCATATCGGGTGCACGCTCGGCAACAGTCGCAATCCATTCGTCCTTAAGTGCGTTGATACTCGCTTTTCCTGCATTGCCCGAGATGACCGCGCTGTTGAGTTTGCCGGCAACCGTTTCCGCAAAGAGCGCCTTGACCGCCTCCGGAATGCTGGTGGTCGCCACTGCACGTTTCGTCTTGCCGATCTCGCTGACGATCTGCTTTTGCCACGCTTGGATCTTCTCGATCTCGATGGATGCTTGCGCAAGTGCCGCAGTCAGCTCCTCTTCGCTCGCCTCGCGCGCGCCCACTTCGATCATATTGATCAATTCGTCTTTACCGCATGCAAGTACATCGTAGTGATAGAACTCGTGTTCGCGATCGGCGTAGGTCGGATTGATGATGGTCGCCGTGTCGCCGTTGCCGCCGCCGTTCTTTTTACCAATGCGAATTG
>PWVU01000095.1 GCA_003561715.1 Candidatus Kaiserbacteria bacterium
AATCTTCCCGAGGGGAGTCTCATGAGTATGGGCTTTGACGGCGTAGGCACGAAGGTCGAGCTTGCCGAGCGAATGAACAAGCACGACACCATCGCCTTCGATCTGTTTGCGATGGTGTGCGATGATGCGGTCGTGCGCGGCGCCGAGCCGGTCTTGGTGGGCAGTAATCTTGATCTTACCTCGCTCGGAACCGATGAGCGTTACTTGCCTATCATGGAAGAGTTGTGCAAGGGGTATGTAGAGGCTGCACACGAGGCGAATGTTGCGGTCATTAACGGCGAGATCGCTCAATTGCCTTCACGCGTCAAAGGCTACCGTGAATTTGCATACAATTGGGGTGCGGCGTTGGTGTGGTTTGCGCGCAAAGAGAAAATGTTTACCGGTATGGAGATCAAAGTAGGAGACGCGGTCGTCATGCTGAGGGAAGAAGGATTTCGCTCTAACGGTATCTCTCTGGTGCGCAAGACATTCAAAAAGCACTATGGTGATACGTGGCATGAGCATGAGTTTGAAGGAAAAGCGCTCGGTCTTCACGCATTACATCCGTCGACCATCTACAGTCGACTCGTCGTGTCGTTGCATGGCGGCTTTATGAGTGAGGGATCGACCGAGATCCATGGCGTAGTGCACATCACCGGTGGCGGTATCATAGAAAAGTGTGCACGGGTATTGCGCCCGAGTGGTTTAGGTATGCGACTTGATACACTCTTCGCCCCATGTAGTGCAATGCAACATTGCCAGCATCTTGCCGATCTGCCGGATGCCGACGCGTACAAAACGTGGAACATGGGGCAGGGTATGGCGATCATTACACCCCAGCCCGAGCAAGTGGTTGCCGGTGCGAAAGAGTTTGGTGTCGAAGCCGTGATCGCGGGAGAAATTATTGAGGAGCACGAACTCTCGTTTGTCAGTCAAGGAGAATTTCAACAAGGGGAGCGCATAGTCGTGCCACTCAAAGATTAGCCGGGATTAGCCACACTATGGAACAGAACGTACTCACCGATACAAACCTTGTTGGCTACGGAGAAAAGTATGTCGGTAAAGTGCGTGACGTATATCGTCAGCCCGAGAGATTGATCCTCATCACGACCGATCGCCATTCGTCATTCGACCGCATCATCGCGCACATTCCGTGGAAAGGGCAGGTACTCAATCAGCTCAGTGTGTGGTGGTTCGACCAAACCAAAGACATTGTGCCAAACCACGTGATCGCGATTCCCGATCCAAATGTAACGATCGCACGGGTGTGCACACCTCTGCCGATCGAAGCGGTCGTGCGCGGCTATATTACCGGTGTGACCGATACCTCGCTTTGGACCCATTACGCAAAGGGCAAACGAGACTTCGGCAACTTCACGCTTCCCGATGGACTCCAGAAGAACCAGAAGCTCGAGCGCTCCGTATTCACTCCTTCCACAAAATCGGACACCCACGACCAGACCCTTTCCCCCGATGAGATGGTCGCATCCAACATCATATCGCGCGGGCTGATCGACACGATCGAAGCGGTCGCAACAGCGCTCTATGAGCGGGGTGCCGCTGTTGCCGCCGAGCGCGGACTGATCTTGGTGGATACGAAATATGAGTTTGGCATCGATGCCGGCGGTGAGCTCATGCTAATCGACGAGCTTCATACTCCCGACTCATCTCGCTTTTGGGAGGCTAGTTCATACGAAGAGCGTTTTGCACAGGGCATGGAGCCGGAATATTTTGATAAAGAATTCTTGCGGTTGTGGTTCAAAGAGCATTCAGATCCGTATCGCGATGAGACATTGCCGCAGGCGCCCGCTGATATGGTCGAGGAGCTTTCGCGTCGGTATCTCTCCATTGCAGAGCGCATCACGGGGGAGCCGTTTGAGCCCGGCGCCACCCCGATCCTTAAGCGCATAGCAGACAATATCTCTTCGTATGCAGTACACTGATCTTACTCGACTCACCGCGGTGTCCTCGGTGGATGGGCGATACCGCACGCATGCCGAAGCGCTCGCGCCGTACTTGAGCGAAGCGGCATTGATCCGGTATCGCGTGCGTATTGAGTGTGAGTACCTGCGAGCCTTGGTGAAGGAGAAACAGTTGGGCATCGCACCGCTTACCAAAAAGCAAGACGCGCTATTGCGAAAGATCGCCGAACCGGATCTCGCTGAAGTTGAGATCATCAAGCGCATTGAGACCAAGGGCTGGAAGCATATACCCGCCACCAACCACGATGTGAAGGCGGTCGAGTACTATGTGAGGGATCGATGCGCCGGGACCGTCCTTGCGCCCTTGGAGCCGTGGATCCACTGGGCGCTCACCTCGGAGGATGTCAATAACATTGCCTGCGCACTCATGCTTCGGGATGCGCTTGCGGAAGTCATATTACCAACGCTCCGTACCGTTGAAGGTGAACTGCGCGCTCTTGCGCGCACGCATGCCGCAACAGCCATGCTGGCAAGAACACACGGGCAAAGCGCGTCCCCGACAACATTCGGCAAAGAGATGAGTGTGTTCTCAGCGCGGCTGAGACGACAGATGGAGACACTGGAGCGTGGCACTATACTGGCAAAACTCAATGGCGCAACCGGAAACTTTAATGCCCACCACTGTGCATACCCGCAGGTGGACTGGGTGAAATTTTCAGAGCGCTTCATCCTCGCGTTCAATACGAAGGGTCGCGTGCGACTTGAACCAAATCTCATCACCACACAGATCGAACCGCACGACACCTACGCCGAGCACTTTGATGCGCTGAGGCGCACCAACACATTGCTAATCGACCTGTCGCAGGATATGTGGCGCTATATCAGTGATGGCTGGATCGCGCAAAAAAAGATCGTGGGCGAGGTCGGTTCTTCAACCATGCCTCACAAAGTCAACCCCATAGACTTCGAGAATGCCGAGGGCAATCTCGGTCTTTCGAACGCGCTCCTCGAGTTCTTCTCTCGAAAACTGCCGATATCTCGACTTCAGCGAGATCTCTCCGACTCGACGGTCGAACGATCGTTCGGTGTCGCGTACGCGCACGCATACATTGCCTACCGTGCGCTGTTGCGAGGTTTTGGCAAGATCGAAGTGGATCGGCGCGCGATGGGAGAAGCGCTCAAGGCGCATCCCGAGGTGTTAGCGGAGGCGATACAAACGGTGCTCAAAAGAGAGGGTGTTGCCAATGCGTACGAGTTGCTGAAAGAACATACCCGCGGGGAATCCATGACCGTCGCGTCACTTTCTCAACTCATCGAGACGCTACCGATCGATGAGCGTGTGCGTGACGAGCTTCGCTCTCTCAAGCCCGCCATGTACGTTGGCGTGGCACCCTTGCTTGCGCGAAGCGCTGTGCGCAACCGAGGACACGGGAAGTTGTCTTAAGTTTGAGATGGAAATTCTGAAATAAATCGCCTACTTTTTCCGAAAGTTTAAATTAGAGAAGTCCACCAAGTAGTATGGGCATTCGAACACATAGGCGTGTTGCATTTCGAGAAAAGAGAGATGGTGAAATTCATAATATATGTCAATTGCACAGGGTTACCCAAGCAGTTGCAAAAGCTTCATTTTTTCTGCATAGTAGTACTCGAACCGAACCGCTACATTGACCCCAACTTCCGAACACCTATTTTGATAAACTCCCCACCGCGCACGGCGCGTTTTTTCGTACTCTAGCATGCGTGTGTTCGGCACGCCATGTCTCCACTTCAGCATCCCACACTTCCAACGGTGTTCGCCAACCGAGGCACTTCATATACCGTGTGTTGAGATGCCCTTGTGCGATACGGATCGTCTCATCC
>PWVU01000111.1 GCA_003561715.1 Candidatus Kaiserbacteria bacterium
CAAAGATACAAACGATCAAAGCCAACGCGCGTGGGTTTCGGAACTTTGCACACTACCGCATCGCTATACTATTTGAGTGTGGTGGGTTAGAGTTGTACCCATAGGAAAGTCGGAAGAGCCTACTTTTTCAACTCTATCTTTGTGAGCATAATCCATACTGAAAGTATCTGATTACCTCAAAGCAGCATAGTCTTTAACGCACAGTATCTTTTTCACACCACCCTCTCAGCAATCTTAAACACATCTCCAGCGCCCATCGTGATGAGTGCGGTCTCGCCACCAAGAGAACGCGATACCTTCTCAGCCTCTTCGAGCGAGTGTACATAATGCCCGTTGCCGGCAATTTCTGATATCGCTCTAACAAGTGTCTCGCCGGTCACGCCGGGGAAATCCTCCGCTCGCTCACGCGCGGGGTAGATCGGCAAGACATATGCTTCGTCGGCAGTCGAAAGTGCTTCGGCAAATTCATTGAAAAGTGACTGCGTGCGAGAATAAAGATGTGGGTGGAACACTACGACGATACGCTTTTCAGGAAAGCGCTCACGCGCCATCGCAATCGTTTTGAAAATTGCGGTCGGATGGTGTGCGTAGTCATCGTATACAGCCGCGCCGTTTTCGGTCACTCCTTTATATTCAAACCGTCGCCATGCTCCTTTAAATTCATTGAGTGATCGCGTAGCGGATTCATCGCCCAGTGAAACGTGTGCGGCGCGGGCGTACGCCCGCGCCGCACCAGCCGCCGCCTGGGCATTAGCATAATTGAATCCACTCTGCGGCACTACACCAAGTTCTTCTTTGGTGTAGTCCACAACCTCACCTTTGCATGAGGATACGAGCGAGGCGATAGCGAGGTCATGCTCGTCGGTCACCAACACACCATCTTCGGGCAATGCCTCAATTGCTTTTCGAAACGTCGCTTGTACCGCCGCAAGATCAACAAACCAATCGGTATGATCCAGCTCGAGATTCGTCACGACCAGTATATTCGGATGTAATTTCAGCAGATGATCTTTATACTCACACGCTTCAATAACAAACAACTTCGAATCACCCGCAACAAAATTACTCTCAAAGTCGCGCATGATACTCCCCACGATCGCCGTCGGCTTAAGCCCGGCATCCACGAGAATCTTCACCAACATCGCGGTCGTAGTCGTTTTGCCATGCGTGCCCGCAACCGCGATCGTGAATGTATCCTTCGAGACTTCGCCAAGCGCCTCGAAATACGAGATCGTGCGAATGCCACGTCGCTCCGCTTCCATCCGCTCATCCCACCCTTCCGAGCCCTCAACCACCGCATCACTATACACCACCAAATCGGCATCCGCGGGAATGTTGTCCGGATCGTGTCCGACAACAACACTCGCTCCCGCGCGCGTAAGCATCTCGTGCACCGCGGGGTTGGGATCGCGATCGGAGCCGCTCACCGCTACCTCGATGTGTCGGTAGTACTGCGCCAATGCCGACATACCAATGCCGCCAATGCCGATCAGATGGATATGTCGAGAGGTATTGCTCATATATCCATAAGTGCTACCGCACGCTCTACTATCTTTGATTCATCCAAATCGAATTCGATAATGTCCGCCTGACGTTGCATGTGCGTAATTAGCTCACTCGGTTCCCACCAAACAATATCAAGGTCACTCTCGACATCCGGTCCGCTACGATCATTCTCATCGATATGAATACAATGCGCGCTAAAGTATAGCGTCGTTTTTTCGAAGATCATGTCATCGTGAATCTCTGTGACCAATGACCCGCAGAAATGACGTACGGAAATTGTCGCACCAAACTCTTCACGAAATCCGCGTTCAAGTGCACACACCAACGTTTCGCCCTTCTCCAAGCTCTCGCGCATAAGACTGAATGCCTCTTTGTGTGTTCTAAAAGCCGGCAAGTATGATGCAGGAAGCATTTCCGGCACATGACGTAATGTCGCAATGTTACCTTCGTCATTGAATAACACACCCCCTACGGATATATGGTACGGCTGTGTTTTTGAACGCTGGTAGATGTTGTTCATATTGTTGCAACAAGGTCATTGAATTGATCGCCTCTATCATACTCATTCTTGAACATACCAAACGAGGCAAAGCCGGGCGAGAGCACGATCGCATCGCCTTGTCGCGCCAAGGCGCGTGCCGCGTCAAGCGCACCAGCAAGAGTATCATATACGGACGCCTCGGGAAGTGCATCTTTGATGCGCTCGGTACCGTCTCCCGCAAGCAACACGACGTGCAGACGGTATCGTGCGATCGCTTCGAGCATCGGTGTCATATCCAACGCCTTATCTGCACCGCCGGCTATAAGCACAATCCCGTCATACATCTGTACAAGCGCATCGAGCGCAGCCTTGGTGGCATGAGGGGTTGTTGCCGTAGTGTCATTGTAGTATGCGATGCCGTTTTTCTCCGCAATACACTCAAGTCGCCCCGGCACGCCGGTAAACGACTCGACCGCTTCTTTTATCGTCTCTTCAGCAATACCAAGGGTGCGCGCCGTCGCAATCGCAACACCGGCATTGTAGCGATTGTGTTCTCCGGGTATGGAGAGCGACCAGGAATCGGGCACGGACGAAGCATCTGCGGTTACCAACGTGCCATGTACTTTAGAGCCATATTTCTCTCTAATGAGCGGTGCCACTTGCGAACCGGCGATCAAGGTATCGCTCGTGCGCTGATACAAAAAGATCTGGGCTTTGTCCATAAAGTATCGCTCCCGATCTCCTTGGTAATAATTCAGATGATCATCAAAAAAAGTAGTGAATACCGCTACATCGGGGCTTAAGCGCTCTTCACCGAATCCTTGCAGTTTCCATGAGTCGAGCTCCAACACCACGATTGCTTCCTGCGTAAGCGCTGGTAATTGCGACAGGATCGATGTTCCTTGTACATTCCCGCCCGTGATTATCGTGCGTCCTGCATGCGTCAGAACGTGCGCAATCAATAGTGTGACTGTCGTTTTACCCCGCGTGCCGGTTACACCGATGATCGGCATGTTCATTTCACGCGCAAAACGACAAAAGAGTGCCGCCCACATGGTAACGGGTATGCCGCGCCGTTTCGCCTCCACAATATACGGCGAGTCAAGTGGAGTCGTCGGCGCTTTGATGATGAGATCACGATTGTTGAAATCGGTAAGCTTGTGGCGACCGAGCGTATAGCGAATATCCGGGAACGCTTTCAGCGCCTCAAGTGATGCCGTAAGATCATCTTCCGATTTGGTGTCGGTCACAATAAGCTCCGCGCCAGCCTCCGCAAGAAAACGGATGTCGCCAACACCACCCTGCAATCCCATACCCATCACGGTGATCTTCTTCCCTTTGAAATAGTCACGCCAGTCGGTCATATGGGCATTGTATCAGAGGAACGCTTAAGAACAACGAGGGACAGCACTTTCGAACATACCTTACCAACTCCCCCCTCCTCCGCCACCGGCGCCTCCCCCGACCGAGCCGCCACCGCCTGAAGCGCCGGATGATGCCGAAGCACCCGCCGCACGCATCGATGCCGAAAAGCCCTGCACATCCGCAACGAACATGCTCACCGTAAATGCGTGTCCTTGCGCAGGTGCAAACCACGCAGGTGGCTCGGTAAACACGCCTTCGAATTGTGCCGCCCACTGCTTCTCTACACCAAGCACGATCGCATACGGCAAAAGCGCGTCGAATTCCTCGGGTGTACGCTCAGGACTGTTATGGAATGCGAGACGATCCTTCTCAGCAACCGACAGATACTCGCGCAAGCCAAGCAGATGCTCCTTGATCGCAACACCCTCTTTGGTACGTACCGGCATATACCGACCCGTCAGCGCAACAACGCCGGCCCCCACAATGCTTGCAAGCACGTTAGTGAGTGTCTGGAGAGGCGGATAGAATGCGATCAGTGCGCCCGTTCCAAACAACAGTACGCCCGCGGCAATCCCCCACCGTGTGCGCACCTGCTTGGGATCGCGCTCATAAAAACCGCGCTCGGCGACCGTCGCATATAGGTCGGCGCTGACCGACGAAAAGGTGGACGAGAGCTTATGTGCAAGCGCGGAAAGTTTGACTCCTTCAATTGCTCGTCCATTGATCGATTCGGTCGACATATGCGCGGACACGAATAGCGCCGAAAGAAGGTCTCGATCATACGCGTACAACAGATTGTCCGGCTTGTGATGTTGTTCCAAGAGGTAGTCGGTCGTAGTAGAAAAAAGTCCTTTCGTCTCGAATTGGTGAATGGTGAAAAAGCCCGCGCGCGCCAACTCGATGAGTTGCGCAACGATATCTTTCGTATGCGCAATACCATCGACAACCACTCCCGCTTCCGCAGGCGACAATCCTTCGGGAGGAGAAAAGTGGCGCACGAGCACCTGCCTGCGTGCCGGGTCTCGTCCCCGCGTATACCAGCGATACCACGACCACAACGCGAGCAGAAGCGCAAACGGAATACCGATTACCCGCAGTACCTGCTCAAGTGGCGTATAGATACTCGCGGGCTCTGCGAGAAGCCCTTTGGGAAAACCGACCGCCATGGTCATACCGGAGCCACGCGAAAGATTTTCGTGTAGCGCTTCGTAGCGTAGCCGATCGTCGTGTATGCTGTCCGCCCCACACGAACTCGTTTCGCCGCGCTTTCCCGCGTAACAACTCGCCTGCAGTATCTCAGCACCGGGAAATCCAAGAATGATCTGTGCACGCACCACATCAATAGGTACCGCCCACTCGGTGCCTACGACATTCCAGTACACCTCATCGAATTCAGAGAGAAAGATGATCGCGCCGCGCACGGTATACGAGAGTACATACACCTGCCGACCGGTCACATACACCTCGGGATCTCCGATACGGATACGCAGACGACTTCCCTCTTCCGTAAGCGTAAACGGTAATGCATCTTCTGAAGGCGAGCGGACACTCACATCGGTAATACGCACCGTGCGCCGCTCACCCGCAAGCGTAAAGCGCAGGGGCAGATCACGATAGATACCACGCCGCTCGTTCTCGCCAAAGTCGTATTCAATACGCTCAACCACAACAAGCTCCGCATCCGCATTCACGCGCACGACGGATTCAAAGAGCGGGATGCGCTCTTGGGCGAGCGCGGTTTCGGTAGTTGCGAAGAGGAACGCGAGTGTGAGGAAGCAGGTTGTGAGTAGGCGGTTCATGGGGGTACTGTAGCATGGAAGTGGGGGGATTGACGTAAGGCGTGGCAATACCTATTGTCCAGCCCCTAAAACCTTTCTACTTTTTGAAACATCATCTGCAATAGGTTTACTATAAGTGAGCACACCTCTTTTAATCAATTCTGTATGACTAAGAATTTCTAGTTCACTTGTCAACTCATCACATAGATTGTTATATCTTTGTTCGACATACTCTCTTGTCACTTTTATCAGATTCATCAAATTGCTTACATTTGCGTTTGCATTAACCTCTCCTCGTACATTCATCGTCACTATTTGCTCTACCTTAAACTGCGCATCTTCCTTATTAATTATTGCACCAACGAGACACTGATCAATCGGATTTTCGTCGTGGACAACATTTTTATTTCTCAAATTTTTAAAGTAGAGAAATACTTCTATTCCAAGTTCATCATTTGGTATGATTTGATTTATATCAAGCGTATTAGGTCGTGATTTATTGTTACTAAAACACTTAATAAAAGTAATGATCGCCATTCTCCAAGAAGCCCTTTGGCAAATCGAACCATCTTCTGATTTGATACTCAAATCCAGATACTCATCCGCGAGGATCAAATCTGACATATGGAGAGCCATATCTGCCAACTCTTGTGCTTTTCCCCCACTCAACGCAATCACCTTTTCGGCGTTCGGATAATCAGTAATCTGGAAGCCAACTCCCTGTCTGTGTTCAAAATTAATACTCCGCATTTGAGTTATCGTTAAAGAATGTAGTCCAATTCTTGTTAAGATTCTGGGACGATTCTGTTCGCACAAGAATTATCACGAGCGAGTCCATGGCATGAGAGGACTGACCCGCTTTTTCTAAACTCGCTCCGCTCGTTAAGAACGCTGGTCGCGCCTCAGCTCCCCGGAGGGGACCCCGCTTCCGGCGTTCAAGTCCTCTCATGCCTCGCAACGCGACGAACTCGACGACATGCGTCTCGTTCTGCTTATGTGGGCATGAGAGGACTCGACGATGCGTCGCTAACTACTTTTCGTCGTTCCACTCGAAAAGATAGTAAGCGCGCTTCGTCTACGCTCGCGGTCTCGCGCTCCCTTCGGTCACGCTCGACATCGCTCCGCGCTTCTCGTCCTCACGCTCGGCACGCAGGTGCCGAGCTTCATGCCCACAGCTCCGCTACGCTACACTGTGGGCATGAGAGGACTCGAACCTCCACGGGGTTGCCCCCACTACGACCTGAACGTAGCGCGTCTACCAATTCCGCCACATGCCCATCCATCTCACTATACTACGCAACGATATCCATTTCCACATCGCATGTCAGACAACACCTGCGGTATACTGACAAGTGCGTATGGAGTAAGCGTGCACAGTGCCGCACGTCTACATACATAGCACCACCATCACGTGGGGGAATGTTATCAATCGCAGTACTTAGCAATACCGACCTATGCATATGATTCGTTATGGCGCGATGGCGTGCCTGGCAGTAGCAACCGTAGTATCCTTGGCAGTTTTCATCGAGACCGCGTACGCACAAGAGACCAGCCGTGAGATCAATTACGGCTCGATCCGTGCGCATGCGGGCGACCGTATGCATATTGAGTATCGCTCACCCGCGGGACCTCGGCATTTCTTATGCACCACGGCAAGCACCTGTGAAGACTACGGCACAAGCACCCCACAGCTTCTTCCTGCGGTTGCAGGTGCACGCGAGTACATCCGCAATCCGCAAGGCACCTTTGGCTTGCGTCATTTTGCATTGGGCACCTTTTCCTACTATGTACTGTACGATCTGCGTCAAAATCCACCTCACTCACTCGGTACCGTATCGATCCAAACACCAAACACGCGCATCCAATTTACTGACGACGGGCAACATATCGTTGTGCTCTACTCAGGCGCGGCACAACGCTACACGATCGCAAGCGCGCAGTGGGGACCGCGGGTACAACTCTCGCAAAACGAACTGCCGTTCCGGTCAATCTCACCACGCGGCACCTACCTCTCTGCGTACAACTACGGCGTCGAAGGACACCGTATCTGGAATTTGACCGATGGCACCCACTTCACCATTCCCTCAACTGCGCCCAGCTATGTCGAATTCTCGGAAGATGAGCGTCACGGCGCATACGCCAACCACATAAACGGCTTCAAAACGCTCTATACGTTTCCCGTTGCCTCATTACCAAATCTGAAAAGCACTGCACTCACCCGCCCACCGGCACTGGTCGAAGACTATATCTTCGTCGGTGATACCCTGTTTTTCCTTGCCAACCAAACCCATCCGCTCACCTGGTCGCTCTTTGCACATGCAGATGGCGAGACGACCGTCATTGATGAGGAAGCGTCGTACGGCGATTTTATGAAGCGAGTGAACGGTCGCTTGGCATACCTCAAAGTCGAAGGCAGAAATACCAATGTCGTGCTCTACGACCCGCGCACACAGGCGCGTCGCATGATTGCGCCAGTCTCCCCTTCTCCTGCCGCTGAGGGAATTACGCGCGAGGCGGTACGTATCGGCGGCGTTCACGGAGTACTCCTTTCTCCCGAGAACACACGTCACGCAGACACACTCTACATTTGGCTCCATGGCGGTCCGCAACGACAGACCTCGATAGGCTACCACCCGTATCTGTCCTACGCGGTCTATGACGAACTCCTGGAGAAATTCGCCGAAAGCGGCGCGTACGTTTTGAAGCTTGACTACACCGGCTCGTGGGGCTACGGCAAAGACTTCATCGAGGCGCTCCACCTCAATATCGGCGTGAAAGATATTGCCGATATCAGCCGTGCAATCGATGAGATGAAACGTGACCACGGCGTACGCACTGTGTATCTTATCGGCAACAGCTACGGCGGCTATCTTGCATTCAAAGGTATTGCCGAATTACCCGGCAAAGTACAGGGCGCGGTCTCGATCAACGGCGTTTCCAACTGGTACTCGCTTATCTCGCGCATTCCTTCCTCACCGTTCCGCACCCTTTTTGAAGGCGTGCCTGATCAGCACAATCTGCGCGCTTACCTCGCCTCGGGAGTATTTACCGGTCTTGTCAACGGCGTGAACAATCAACCGATCGTCGTTGTCTACGGAGAGCGCGACAGCACCGTACCGGTATGGCAATCGACCGAGTATATCGAATTTGCCCGAGCAAAGAATAAGAACGTGATTCCATTGGCACTCCCAACTGAAGATCATATTCTGCGCTCGCGCGAATCGCTCGACCTCCTATGCGAGACGGTCAAAGATGCGTTTCGTCAGTCGCGTCTCTCCTGCGGACTATAGACTATAATGCTAGGATGTAGCCTGTGAAAGAGCACAAAGGCAAGATCGCGCTGAGTGTCATATCGGTCACCGTGGTCGTTATCGTCGCGGTTGTACTCGCCATTGTCGCGGCTCAGAACGAGGCTTTTGCCGAACGCGTGGTATCGCTCGGCTATCTCGGTGTTGTCATTGCCGCATACATCTCAGGTCTTGATGTCGTGTTGCCTATGCCCGCGGTCGCGTTCGTGCCTGTCTTTACAGCGGCAGGATTCGCCCTGCCTGTCGTGATCGCACTTATGGTCGTAGGTACCGTGTTGGCGGACCTTACCTCATACCTGATCGGCTATTACGGCAGGCGCGTGCGTACGATCCAAGAAGCACAGTGGTACGCACGCATGCAACGTATGGTACATGAGCGCAAACGCCTCATACTTCCCTTTGTCTTTGTATATGCCTCAATCGTACCTCTTCCCAATGAGCTGATCATTGTGCCGCTTTCTCTGCTTGGATACCGCATTCGAATGCTCGTACTCCCCTTATTACTGGGTACCATAGTGCATATCACCATATTTGCGCTCGGCGCAGAACAGCTTGTGAGCTTTATTAGCGCATGGATGGGAACGGAATAGGATAGGGTTTGCAGAGCGTATTCTCTAACGCGTTACAACTGCTCTTCACAAGGGCATTTCGTGGGCAATATCGTGCTTGAAAGACACCTCGCACTCAGCGATGTGCTATATGCCGTATACTTGACTTTTTGTCAATAAAGTAGTATAATAGACGCGTAATCATACTACGCTATGACGTACCCATACCACAATAACACAAGCATTTCTGCGCAAGGCATACATGGTGTCGGCAACTATACGACCGACACTACGCCCGAGGAATTGCGCGATATAGAAGAGAATCATCTCGATATTGACTCGGTGCTTCATACCTGTGTTTCGTATGATGATCGAGATATTGCGGCGATACATGACGATACGGAGGACGGAGAGGTGACACTTCTGTCCATGTACGAAACGCCAACTGAGGACGGAGTGGCCCCCAAGTATCTGTACAAAGCGCGTAGCCTCGACTACCGCCACGACACACTCGGCGGACGCTTGAGCGCATTTATGGAGCAAAAAAATGTATCATTCCCAGCACGTCCCGCATATGCCGGACAAACCGATGTTACCTTCACTACGGATTTTATGCAATTCATGTACGCGCATTACCTTCTGCGCCCTTACACAGCAATCCGTGAAGCGCTTGCAAATGATGTGATCGCGCAACGTCTAAAGCGAGGAACAGATCAGATCTTCGCATTTCTTGCTTATGCAAAGCATGCGCTTATGGAGCGCCACGCGCGCTATGTTGCCGAACGCGAACTGCGCCGCAAGGCATATGCGTTGCACATTGCGCAAGAAAAGGAGCGCTTGCGCATGATGCAGGCAGATACGCATCCGGTAGCGCAAGAGGTACAAACCGCGTGTGCTATGCAGACAGCCTATGCCGCATCTGTTAAGCCTGCCATGAATACTGCACTCCCCCATTCTCTTATTGAAACACCGGATATCGCTGAGCTCTTGCCGGAAACGGATGCTGAGTATGAGCGCTACTTTGGCACCCAAGAGCAAGAGCTTGACGTGACGGAAGAAGCGCAAACAGAGATCGCCCCGGAAGCACCAACCGAAATGCCTGCACTGGTCGCAGTAGAGGTACACGAGCGTACCCAAGAGGTGTTCCAAACACCCGAAACATATCCCGCTCCCGCCGTGACTCCTGCGCCCAAGGTACATGAAGAGTCCATGATCGAAACCGATACTATTGGACTGATTACTCCCGCAATACCCGCGATTGATCTGGATGCGTGGGCACGCGATATCACTTCAGGTATCAAGAACGCATTCGCTCGTTTGACAACACGCACGCGTAAGGCTGTCACTGAAGAAGCTCGAGCGTATCCGGTCGCACATGTTCCCTTTGTTGCCGAGCCGCCTCAAGCTCGCATCGTCAGCCAACGATTGGTGACAGCGGCACCTGCACATATCGAGGATCGTCGCTTCCCCACCTCCCGCTCTGCGCGTGTTGCTACCGCCCCCGCCTATTCTGCACAACCTATGTATCCCGTTGCCGAAGAAGTTATGGAACGCGCAATCCCCGCAAGAGAGGCATTCGAAAACAAGACACAAGCAGATGCGGAAATCGTCGAGATTGATGAGTCGCCTCGCATTGTACGCAAACCTCAAAAGACAATTCTCTCAATTCCACTTCCATGCGACCCGGTCTGTGTTGATCGCACTCCTCAGCGAACCTACCGAAAACAGCGCTCCGGTGTCATTGCATTTCTTGACGGCATTACTCGCGTCAATCATTGGGCAGTGGTAAAAATCATGATCGGAATCTGGTTTGTCGCAACTATACTCATGGGATTCCTGAAGACTGTTGGGGTACTGGTAGTCTAAGAATCTGGGCAAAAGAAAACAGAGGCTTGTTGTAGCATGCACACCAGACCACACACGCCGCGCAATTGCGCGGCGTGTGTGGTCACTCCAGTTAACTGGAGCTTATAAGAGAGTGTGAATGTGACCCAATACAAATGCCAGCCATTACGTACCCACATGCCAATTTCTTGCTAAAAGAGACTCGCGGCATCATTGCGGCATATATCGATCATCAAGATACACAACCGATATGCCCAATCGGTCTGCCTGTGCATGCTCCCAACGCGAACCGGTTGACGATTCCCATCCGGTCAAAAATACAGCGTATGGATCTCGCCAGACTCAAAGAGCGGCCTATACAGGTCATCAAGAAGCGCTGTATTGTACTGACCAAACTCCGTGTCTGTTTGAAGTTTTTTAATACGGCCGAAGTGTTTCTGCAACGGCTCTTGACTAAAGATCGTATATCCCATTTCCGTAAGTCTCGTAACCGCTTCGCCAAGACAAACCAGATTCGCTTCAACCAACCCTGCACCACCGGTCGATATCGGCCCGCACACCTGTCCGCGCGGCGCGGGCATCCCGGCAATCACCTTCCGCACCACATCATACATCTCGGCATACGTACTCACGAGTGCAAGCGCGTCGTGGTGTTCGGACTTCCAGTACTGTAATGACATAGTCGACACTTTAATGCTGGCGCATTTCTAGCACTATTCTGTGCGCGCGCCAGGGGTCGAACCTGGGACCTTTCGAGTATCAGTCGAATGCTCTACCAGCTGAGCTACGCGCGCAATGGTGCGATGATACCAGAAAACGCCCGTTCCCACAATTGCGCCGACACTGTTTGCGCCGACACTGTTGTGTTTGCCCTGTACCGGACGCGCGTATGCGCCGAAATGTACATTACGCTATACTGGTGCTGTGACCGACCACCTCCCCACCAAGTACCGCGACCTTGTCTATCAAAAAGAGTGTTTGGAGGAAGCGCTTGCGACTCTGCCCGACGACGAGCAAGTGCGCGTCCACGAAGCAATCATATACGCTGAGGACGCGCACGGCATGCAGACGCGCGATGACGGCGATCCGTACGTCATCCACGTGATACGGGCGGCGCGCACCTTGATCGAGGATCTGAACTGTCTCGATGCGGATATGATCATCTCCACCCTTTTGCATGATGTTGTTGAGGACGCGACGTATGTCACAAACAGCGACCATTCCACGTATACGATCAATCACAACCCACCGCATACATTTCCCATGATCGAGGAGCGCTTTGGCGCGCGCGTTGCCGAGTTTGTGCGCGCACTAACCCAAGACAAGGGCGTCGAGACCAAGCAAGCATATATCGAGCGCATTATCGCGGGGCCGCGTGAAGTACGACTTATGAAAGCCGCCGACAAGCTCGACAATGTCCGCTCGCTTGCATTGCGCGAAGACCGAGGCGAACGGTGGCAGAGGCATATATGGGAAGCGGAGACGCTCCATATCGCACTTGCCGAAAGCACCGGGGAAGACTACTTTGTAGTCGAAATGCACAAAGCGTTGAAAGCCGTGTTGGATTAAAATAGCAAGAACTGTAAAACGCGAGACCGCCGACCCCTACATTCGAATGTGCTGAATGAAGTTTGGTCGGCGGCAATACACTTCCGCAAAAAAATTATTGGTTTAAATAACTAGCTGAACTCAGAAAAATTACAAGACCAACAAAAAAATAGAACGCGTCTGCCCCAGGAGCGAGAAAAACGCTCCCGCAGACCCCAAGGAACGAAGCGCCAGCAACGAGGGCTGCGAAGATTTTTTTCGCCAAAGTCCGTTCTCCCAGATTGCACAGCATCAGCTGTGCTTGTTGATCCAGAACCTAGAACATACTATACTACAGTAATATCAATGAGTCAAATCCACTCGATCGGCTTTTCCCCATACCGCTTCAAATATGCATTAGTCTGACTGAAATGCTTACAGCCAAAGAACTTCCCGCCCGCCAAGGGCGAGGGGTGCGCCGCGCGCAAAACCAAGTGCTTTTCTTCGTCGATCAATCCCTCCCCTTTTTGCTGGGCATACCTGCCCCACAAGAGAAAGACCAGATGCTCTTTGTTATCCGAAAGCGCTTTGATGACCACATCCGTAAAGGTCTCCCAGCCCTTGTGCTGATGGCTTCCCGACATCCCTGCGCGAACCGTAAGTGTTGCATTCAAGAGCAATACCCCTTGCGATGCCCACCCCTCCAAATTCCCCGACTCAACACCATGTGCTGAAAAACTCGACGAAAAACCGGACGTCGGACATCCCGTTTTGTTAAAGGTCTGACCTTTAACAATTTCGTCTGCAATATCAAGTCCGAGATCGTCGACAATCTCTTTATAGATATTCTTCAGAGACGGCGGCACTCTTACCCCATCAGGTACCGAAAAGCACAAGCCGTGTGCCTCACCCGCATTGATATACGGATCCTGTCCCAAAATGACCACTCGCACGCAATCGAATGGCGTCAATTCAAAGGCATGAAACACGAACTTCGGTGGCGGGTAGACCGTCTGTGAAAGATATTCATTCCGTACAAACTCAGCCAACTCTTTGAAATACGGCTTCTCAAATTCATCGCTCAGCGCTCGTGCCCATGAGGGCTCAATGTGTACCTGCATTGCACTACTATAGCAGAAAACGGTTGGGCTCGATTCGGGATGTGGAGATCTGAGGAGAGGAAGAGGTGAGAGTCAGGGGGTTTAGTAGTAGATGGAGGATTGAGGGAAGTCGAGAGGTCTGTCTACCAATACAGTGTGATAACATTTGACATTCATGCTGTTTCTTCTTGGAAACGAGCAACAAGGGGGCGGTCTGTGCTTGGTCGCTTACGCATCAAACGCACAATTCGGTGCGATGGGTTGCCCGCCGCCGGCGGGGTACGTTGGTCTACCGATGTTGCCGGAGTGTCGCCCTTCAGACACATTGACTCGTGCAGTAGCTCCTTCTACAGAATTAGTGACCAGGCGCAGATTTTGCCATAGGTGATTCCGTATATCGGTGGTCACTGCGGCTCCGGCAGAAAAGGGTC
>PWVU01000061.1 GCA_003561715.1 Candidatus Kaiserbacteria bacterium
CGTACCCAAAGGGAGTGATATCTCACCGGTACCGGATGAGACGATCCGTATCGCACAAGGGCATCTCAACACACGGTATATGAAGTGCCTCGGTTGGTGTACTCCCTTGGAAGTGTGGGATACTGAAGTGGAGACATGGCGTGCCGAACACACGCATGCTAGAGTACGAAAAAACGCGCCGTGCGCGGTGGGGAGTTTATCAAAATAGGTGTTCGGAAGTTGGGGTCAATGTAGCCGTGAGACACCTTCCGCATGCCACCCGACAAACCATTCGCCTTGCTCAATGCCACTGGGATGGAGCGCCGCGTAGGTACGCCACCCACCTAGCACGGGAACGTGAAAGCGAAACCAGCCCTTCGGTATCGCACCAGGATCTCCCGCGCGATATACGCAGAGATCGCGCGCAGTCGTAGACAGTTTGACCCATGACGGAACCTTGCAGGTATTCCACGGATGGCTCCGTTGCGGCTCCTCCCACACCGTCCCTGCGAGTGCAAACATGAACGGCCGCACGATCCGATCAAACCGATAGCCAATCCGACCTTGTGCTTCGATCATTCAAGCTCCTTTCTTTTCATATGGATCCTTCCCTTATCTTGTAGTACCACATTTCAGCTCACCCATGCAACTGCGCTTGTATATCCAACTCAATGCCGTAGGATAGACACATGCCCTCACTTCCCAGCAATAAACGACGCGGTACGCATTCGAGCATTACCGATATTGCGGAACCGTTGGCGCGCGCCGTAAGCAATATCGATGGCTTGTCACTTTCTCCCGGCATCATTACCCGCAAACGCGGCGGGAAGCTGAAGATGTTGCGCTTTTCTTCGAAACGTCACGGCTTCGAGATCAAAGCGATCGGTCCCCAGACCGTACAAACCCTGCAGCTCTTTGTCGAAGCAAAAGCTTCTGAAAAACTGTTTGAAAAGCTCTACTCACTACTTAGGCGTGAATACGACCAAATCACGCTACGTGCATAATAGCCTCTATTCATCGTCTCCTTTTGCCGGCTTTTCCAGCGCTATTGCCTCAACTCCGATACCATCTTTTTCTGTAATTCGCTTTATATCCTTATCGATCTTGCCAAATTCCTTACTTGCTGCGTTATAGTGGCTGACTGTTGTACCAAGACTGCTGCCAATCTTTTCAAAAAATGAACTGTGTGCTCTGAAATGGCTCAAAAGCTTTTCCACGTTTTTTTGTATCTCGAGAGCATTCTCCTCAACCCGAAAAGCGCGAAAACCATATAGTACTGATTGTAGATATGCCGAAAAAGTCGTCGGGGAAACAATAATTACATTTTTATCCCGGTAAGCATAATCGATGAGTGAGCGCGTGTTCACTTTTACTGAGCCAACCTCATTGATGAGCAGGTCATAATATATCGCCTCTGCAGGAATATACATAAACGCAAAAGGTAACGTTCCATCCTTGGGACGAATATATTTTGCTGTCTCATCGATTCGTTTTTTAAGATCGTTCTTAAATTCTTTTTCGAGTATTTCTTTTTGTGCCTCATCTGACTCATCAACTAACCGTCGATAGTTATCAAGTGAGAACTTAGCATCAATTGGAATCATGCCGTCCTTAGTAAACACGACAGCATCAACCATATCTCCACCATTAAATTGGTACTGTGTGGCATACGCATCGGCAGGCAACATATTTTCCAAGACTAATAGTAGGCTCGCTTCGCCTAGGTTCCCGCGTTGCTTTTGATGCTTGAGAACTTTTTCCAAATTCTGTAGCTGCTCAGCAACAAGAAAGACCTGCTTGGAGCTTTCGCTTACCTCCGATACATTTTTTTGCACTCCAAGAAGTTTCTCATTGATACTCTCCTGAATATTGCGAATATGTTCATTAACCTCCTTATTGATCTGCTGCATCAGCTCTTTGCTTTCACGAAACTGAGTATGTGTTCCTTGCTGTACCAAGCGATTACTCTCGCTCATCTGCTCATGTAAAGTGCGCGAAAGTTCTTGCATGCTCTGCTGCATGAGGAGCAAACTCCCCTGCTCTTCTTTGGGCGTATTTTGTTTGCGTAAGAGCAGCCACACAAGCACGGCGTTTACTACGAGCGCAAGCACCACGAGAGCGATCAATACTGCGGTCATGCCGTCCATAGGTAGCTCAAGTATACCAGTCCTTGAGCCTCTTCCCCAAACGGTTGCGTCCGCGCCAAAATGATGCGTTAATAGAGATATCTAACAAGTAGTATATGTACGAACAACTCCGATCCGATCTTAAAGACGCCATGAAAGCGGGTGACGACATCCGCAAGACAACGCTTCGTGGTCTTCTCTCCGCCTGCACCCAAGAGCTAACTGCAACCGGTCGCACCCCGCAAGACACCCTTTCCGAAGATGAGGTACTTAGTGTTATTCGTCGCGAGGTAAAGCGCCGCAAAGACGCCGCCGAGCAATTTCGCGCAGGTGGTCGCCCCGAGTTAGCCCAAAGCGAAGAGGCGGAGCTTACGATACTTGAAACATATCTTCCACAAATGATGTCCCGCGAGGAGATCGAGCCGATCGTAAAGGCAAAGATCGAAGCGCTTGGTGTCACCGACAAAAGCGGCGCGGGCAAGCTTATCGGCGCAGTTATGAGCGAGCTGAAAGGCAAAGCTGATGGCAGTGATGTAAAAGCGGTGGTTGATGCGTTACTAACATAATCATTTGTCTCTATGGAAAAGCAGCGTCCACAATACGAGCTACCACTTGAACCTTTAGATACAGTAGCTGCACACACAGAAACAACTGCTTTTTTTTAGGCCAATAGTTCTCCAGAGAAGACATCTACCGGGTCTGGAAGAAATCAAACAGCATATTCGCGAAAAATACGCTGCAACCGATTCTGAAGTACAAGATGCTGCCAAGGGAGTTTTAAGCACTCTTGAAGTTATGATAGACAGAGAGGTGGATGCAAGAGCAGACTTAGGCTACTAGGACAAATTTTCAGTCCGCCATGAACGCGACGACCCATGGAAAGACCTGATGGGTTAGTTTTTGCATCATGGCTATACGTGCGCAAAAGCAGTTTCGCCGCAGTCTGGGGATAACCTCATTGCATCCTGAATTCATTTTGATACTGTTGCACAGTTTGCCACCATCGTGGCACCGACTGAAATCCAGTCGGCACACTCTCCTGAAGCGAGGTAGAAATGTCCGATCAAATCGGAACTCCGCCAAAGCACACTCATTTTGTTGCAGATGTCGAAACTGGCGGTCCCACTTCGGGATTATACTCGATGATTTCTTTTGGGGCGGTTGTTGTTACCAGCAGGCTTGGTTCAACGTACTACTCACAAGTACGACCAGTGAGTGATCTGTGGATGCCGGATTATCTGGCAGTAAACGGCTACACGAGGGAGGAGACGCTTACTTTCCCCCTTCCCGAAATCGTTATGCCGCAGTTCGTGGAGTGGGTCGAGCGAGAGACTCTCCCCTACACCACACCGAAGCTGTGGTCGGACAATCCCGGATTCGACTGGGGATTTGTCAATCACTGCCTCTGGGGGTTTACGGGCAGAAATCCGTTTGGACACAGCAGCCGCAGTATCTCCGATGTGTTCTTTGGTCTCACCAGGGGGACAAGTCGTTCTTTCGACCATCTTCGGCAAACGCCTCACTCGCACCATCCGCTGGATGATGCGCGCGGCAATGCCGAAGCACTCCTTGCAATGGTGCACAAGTATGGACTGCACCTCGATTGATCACTGAGCGCGGGCTTTATCCCGCGC
>PWVU01000066.1 GCA_003561715.1 Candidatus Kaiserbacteria bacterium
GGCGCCTACTGGCGTGGTGATGAAAAAAACGCGATGCTTACTCGCATCTACGGGCTTGCGTTTGAGAGCAAGGAAGAACTTGATGCCTATCTTGCGCAGCGCGAGGAAGCGAAAAAGCGGGATCATCGACTCCTCAACGAGCAACACGATTATTTCATGATTTCGGACGAAGTCGGAAAAGGACTTCCGTTGTATCTTCCAAACGGAGCGTTCATTCGAAAAAAATTAGAAGACTTTATGTACGAAACAGAACTCGCGCACGGCTATAAATATGTATATACGCCAGTGTTGACCCACAAGCGACTCTACGAGCAGTCAGGGCACCTTGATCACTACCACGAAGATATGTATAGCCCCATCTCGATAGAAGAAGAAGATTACTATGTGCGCCCAATGAACTGCCCACACCACCACCAAATATTTCGCCACCGACCACTAAGCTATCGAGATCTGCCCCTGCGCATAGCGGAATTTGGTCTAGTACACAGATTTGAACGATCAGGAGTACTCACCGGACTCATTCGTGCTCGGTGCTTCACACAAAATGACGCACATATTTATTGCGCAAAACAAGACCTCAAAAAAGAGTTGCTGGGCGTTCTTGCTCTCTTTAAAGAGGTATACGATGATGTCTTCGGCATCAAAGAGTATTGGTTTCGTCTTTCTCTTCCTGATTTTTCAAATACAGAAAAATTTGGTGACATCGAAAATAAAGAGATGTGGAATGAAGCAACCGATGCTGCACGCGTGGCGTTGCAAGAATTTCAGGCAACATATGTTGAAGGAGGAGGCGAAGCAGCGTTTTATGGACCCAAAATTGATGTCCAGATACGCAATGTAAACGGAAAAGAAGACACTATCGCAACCGTGCAAATTGATTTCTACTCAGCAAGCAGATTTGATTTATCTTTCACAAAAAGCGATGGACAACAAGAGGAGCCGGTTATCATCCACCGCGCGATCATGGGTTCATTCGATAGATTTTTTGCGTTTCTCATTGAACAATACGCCGGCGCATTCCCTCTCTGGCTCTCGCCAGTACAGATCAAGGTATTGCCGATTGCGGACGCACACAAAGCGTATGCGCGCGAGGTGTATGGCGCGCTCAAAGAAGCGGGCGTTCGTGCGGATCTCGATGATTCAAACGAATCACTTGGTAAGAAGATTCGGAGCGCGAAAACTGAGAAGGTTCCCTATTTCTTAGTACTTGGTGATCAGGAAGTAACAAACGAGCAGGTTAAACTCGAAGCGCGAGATGGCGAGAGCGAGACGCTTACTGTTGAAGCTCTACTTGAAAAACTATCTAAAGAAATTCGAGAGAAAGTAGCTTCAGTAGAGAAGTAAGAAATATCTGAAGTATGAAATACTATCTCTCTTCCTATAACTTCGGTAACGAATTTGACACTTTGATCACCTTCTTGAAAGCGAGCGGTGCTCCATGTGGGTACATTGATAATTCGGTCGATTTCCAAGGGGCAGATCCGGAGCGACGAGAGATCAAAGCGCAAGAGCAGATGGGTATACTAGAAGCGCACGGTATCAAAACCGTTCGACTCGATCTTCGAGACTATTTCGAAACTCCCGAGAAGCTGGTCGATGTATTACAGACGCTTGGTGGCTTGTGGGTCCGTGGCGGGAATGTATTCGTACTCCGTCAAGCGATGCTTTTAAGCGGTTTGGATCGACTTCTTGCCCAAGAAACTCGGACATCGTTCGTCTATGCGGGATACAGCGCGGGCGTGTGCGTACTGGCACCTACGTTGCGACCGATTGCACTGGTTGACGATGCGAACACATTCCCGTATCCCAAATCAAAGAACAGACGTGGGATGGTCTCGGTCTACTCCCCTATCTCATCTTACCCCACCACCGATCGGACCACCCTGAATCGGAAGCGATAGAGCGGAGTGTGGCGTACTGTAAGGAGCACGATATCCCATTTAAAACGCTTCGCGACGGCGAAGTACTCCTTCTTAACTGAACTATCCGGCACAACAAAAACCGGACGTCGGACGTCCGGTTTTTGTTCTTCTTTATACGCTGAGTTGCGTATTCTGTTTTACTTTGCGTTCTTTGCGGCGAAGAATTCGAACACCTTGGCAAGGGCGACCTTAGTCCCAATGCGACCTGATTGGTAGCTGTAGTCGATACTCTCGACCAAGATACCCAGTACGCGCTCGAAGTCTCCGTTTGTCCATGCGGCAGTTTCTTTGATCAACGCCATGTCTGGCTTTCTATCGCCTTCGATGCGGTTCTTGTATACCTCATCGAGCTCGCGAACGACCGCAGCAACAAAAGTCTCTGCTGAATGTCCCTGACTAGTGAGCTTGCGCAAGAATTCGAATGTGCTCTGCTGATCACCGGCTACGAGCCAGCTGACGAATTGGGGTACGTGCTCTTTCTTGAAGCCTTCTGATGAAGCGACGGCATACGAAGCGGTGTTGTCCTTGGCGGGTGCCTGAGCGCGTGTAGCGTCTGGTGCTACCGAGCGTACAACCGGCACATGATTTTGTGCTTCAACGGGCACTGCTTCTTCGCGCGGTGTATCGTTCACCGTAGCTGACACGCGGCGGAATGCACTTCCCTGTCCGTGTGCACCGGTCAGACTTTGAGCGGGTGCGGGTGCAACCGGCGCAACGGGGGCCTGCATCAATTTCTTGATGCGCTCCATCGAAAGCAGGATCCAGCCATCTTCACGAGGGAATGCCTCTTTCGCATCGCTCATAAGAGTCTCAAGGTACTCGTCTCCCTCAGCGTCAACGCGTGCTGCAACAGTGCGTAATGCCTCAGGCGAGAAGAGAATCTGATCGCGTCCTGCGCGCGCCTCAACGCGCTCTTCAGTTGGTACATCGTTTGCATACTCATCGTCAAATGATGCGGCATGGAATGCATAGGGACTCGTAAGTGGTGCGGGCGCCGCCATGGTGCTCTGACGAACAAGCTGTTCTCGGGCGCTTGGGAAGCGTGGATCGGGCTGCGTCGACGCTTCACTTGAGGAATATGCCTGCCATACGTCTTGGTCTGAACGTCCTCCCGCGACCGATTGCAGTACGGTGCTGAAGACACGCTTGACGACAATAAGGTAGGAAATTGCGGCGCTCAGTGCCAAGAGTCCCAACCAGAAGAGCGCGGTAACAAATGGTCCTGCTTCGAAACCGGTGTGTGGAACTTGATCCAAGAAGATGAATGAACCGGGAGTTGCGCGCACGATTTCTTCTGCGACCTCAACACGTGGCTCGGGGCGAGGTTCCGGACGAGGTGTCGGCGTTGTAGTGACCGGCGTACTTGGACCACAGTTAAGGCATGGTCCTCCTCCACCCGTTGCGCGCACGAAGGTTACCGATGCGTCACAGGTGATCGTCTCACCATTGGTACCAACAAAGGTTCCCGTGTACGTCTTTGCAGAACCGGGCACAACACGCTGTGTACCATTCGTAGCCACTGAACCTACATTTTGATCGATTGTTACGGTCGATACATTCTCCGAACTCCACGTAAGGGTTACCTCATCGTTTGCAGAGCGGATCGAAGACGGGTTGACTGACAATGCGCACACGGGAGCAAGAGGCGCTTCCGGTTGCTTAACCGTTACTGTCGCTGAACAAGTGATCGTCTCCCCATTGATGCCAACAAAGGTGCCAGTGTAGGTTGTGGTAGTCTCAGGCGCGATCGTACGTGTTTTCTTTCGAAGAACCTCACCAATACCTTGGTTAATGGTAACCGTGGTAACATTATTTCCTTCCCACGACAAGGTAGTCGTAGCGCCTTTTTCAATGATCTGATCCGCAACACTCATCTCACACACCGGCGCCGGCTTTGGTTCTGGCTTTGGTTCTGGTTTCGGCTCCGGTTTTTTGTCGAATGCCGCACAGATCGGATTAACACTGTTTGGATTAGTTTTGTCCGGGTACACTGCATGCATAGCATACAATATAGTGGTCGGCTGAGTAAGAACGAAGTTGTTAACATTTACTTTCTCGACAACCGTTGCTTCGACTACCTTGTCCGGCACATCTTTCACCACTGCGGTAGTTGCTGTATAGCCGGCGTTGTTGGTAAGTACGACCTTCCATGATTCGTTGGGCTGGGTAACATGTTCTCGTCCCAGATAGCCATCCCATGATACCAATGTGACCGAATACGTACCTTTCTGCATATTCACCGATTGCGATGCGGTCTTAGCTTGCGCCTCAGACTGATCGCTGCGTACACGATCTGAGAAAGTAACGATTGTTCGTCCCTCTTTCGGTTCTATCGGACATACGGGAGGCTGTGGCGCGACCGGCTGTGGCGCAGGTTGGGTTACCGTAACCTTGCGTCCGCACGTAATAGTGTCGCCATTTACGCCAACAAATGAAGCGGTGTACGTGGTTGTCTGCTGCGGTGTTACTACCTTGCTTCCGTTAGTTGCTACCGTACCTACTCCCTGGTTGATGGAGGCAGAAACCGTGTTCTGACTTGTCCATGTCAAGGTAACATTCCCGCCTTTTTCAACCGATGAGGGCTGCGCGGTAAGTGTACAGGTAGGTGCGGGCTTTGGCTGAGGTGCAACAACAGGATGCTTATCGAATGCCGCACACGTTACATTCAAGCTGTTTGGATTTGAGTGAGGATAGAATGCATGTACACCTTGTACCGCCGTCACTGTCTGTGGAAGTACCAATGCTCGATTGACAACCTCAGTCACTACCGCGGTGCGTACATTGTCAGGGACATCAGAAGTAACGCCTGAGCGTGCGACCTCGGTATTTCCACTCAAGAATTTCACGTACCACTGCTCATGTGGCTGCGATACCTTTTCACGTCCATCATAACTATCACTTCCTGAAAGAGTTACCGTGTACGTACCCGCAGGGAGCGTTACCGACTTAACCGCAGTAACGGCATTCGACTGAGACTGATCGCTTCGCAAGCGCTCATTAAAGTACACGATCGTGCGTCCTTCTTTTGGACTAATTGGGCACACATCGGGTTGGACAGGCGTGGGCGCAATTGGAGCGATTGGGGCAATCGGTGCTATAGGCTTGATTGGTGCTATAGGTTCAATCGGTTTAATCGGAGCGATCGGTTTGATTGGTGCGATTGGTTCGATAGGCTTGATCGGTGCAATCGGTGCTATAGGTGCGATCGGTGCTATGGGAGCAATTGGCTCGATAGGCTTGATTGGAGCAATCGGAGCTATAGGCGCAATTGGTGCGATCGGTTTGATAGGTGCGATTGGGGCAATCGGAGCTATAGGCGCAATTGGCTTCACCTCGAATGATGGAGGAGTGCTCGGCTTGGAGGTACTCTTTTTGTCGAACGCAAGACAAACCGGAACCAAGCTCTCGGGATGCTGACTTCCCGCAAACGCATGACGACCCAGTACCGTCGTTACAGGCTGTGATACAACAAGTGACTCATTTACCACACCTCGCAGAAATGCCTCATTCACATTATCCGGCAGGTCATTCAGCATACCGGTCTGCGCGACAACTGTGGAGCCATTCTTAAGAACGCCCACCCACTGCTCCCGAGACTGCTGTGCAGGATTTGCTTGTGCGCGATCCGAGTATCCATCATAGCTTGCCATGCGTACTTCATAGGTACCTGCAGGCAACGAAACGGAAACGGGTCGTGTTTCGTGCGTAGACGCATTATTCGCAAGCAATCTATCGTCACCAAAACTCACAATCGTGCGTCCACCCTGCTGCTGATACGGACATGCGGGTGTCGGGTAGAACACACGACCGCCGCTAGTCGCATCGACTGCATCGGTTGCGGAAAAGGCACCGAAACTTGCCGCAAGTATGAATACAAGCGTAAGCGCAACGCCACCGACTCCGATCTTTTTAGCTGTAGTAAGTGAATAGTTCATGGTGTGATGATGATAAATTCTTTTGAATAATGCTTTGACACGCAAACTGCTAAACAACGTTATTATTCGTTTTTATGATTATTACTGATAAGCTTTATTGCTAAAATTATATCACATATTTATTGTGATGTCAATCTATTGTTGCAGTTCCCTCTGGGTAATGAACGCCGCCTCTACAAGATATCGATCCGAAGTATCACCAAAGGAGTTGTTGCACGTCACCATGGTCAAGCGTTTCTCTCGGGTGTCAAAGCGCACCATGACATCCTCAGCTTTAGCCATACGAACCGATTCAACACGGTAGACGTACTCATGCGTAGTACTCTGCACTCTCACCACATCCCCCGCCTCAAGCTCATGCAATCGATTGAATATGCGGAAGTTTTGGTTATGAATTACCGGCAAACTGCTTGAATGACCGAAAATAAGCATATTTCCCACATCTCCCAACTGGGCTGAATCGGGATAGCGCACGGCACCTTTCAGCAATGCGTTGTCGAGCACTGCGAGATCGGTACTGGGAGGGGTGCTAACCGTAGCATTGAGACCGATAGCATTAATTACCACTCGTCGTACACTCGTATCTTTTGTGATAGCCAACACTGCAGGTGCCTCCACTTCCTCCGAGGAGACTGATACTACAGGAGAAGAATCCGTACCGTGTATGTCGTATGGGGCAAGGAGCACAGGCATAGAGCGTTCTTGTACCGCATCGTCAGCTTGCACCTCAGGCGACTCCGGCAAAAGATCCAGATATCCCAACGTACCACCGATTACTACAAACACACCGGTCATCACCACAGCAAATCGCTTTCGCAAATGTGGCGATATGGGTGGGTATGTATTTGTGGTATTTTCTTGTTTCATATTTATTCATTTGTTTCAAGTTCATATCGCACGCAGTGACCTTACAACGTGATGTTGCCCAGACTATGCGCAAGACAACACGTATCACCATACGCTTTTGTCACGATCAAGATTATGAATGTGTGTGATGTACAACGCGCCACGTTCTATGGCACGAGACTCAATCTACGAATACGAATCTAGGAATACGACTGAGCATCCAACGTGCTCATAAATTGCTATCTCACAATATCGAATTCGAAACGTAATTCAGCAACAGTAAACCTGCGTAATTGAGCGAGGAGACCTGGTGGGTCTGAGACTCAATTATTTCAACATGGATTATCTAGAAGAACTTAGTCCCGCAAATTATATAGCATATACTATTATTTGTCAATAATCGTGCTACGTGTAGGTTCTATACGTACTGCATACTGCTATATGATGATAGGTTTTCCAGGTTGCACATATTGCGCAAACCTAACCTTGATTTCCCACGTTTTCAATGTGTTCTTTTTGACACACTTGCAAGATGCTCGATGTTGTGGTATACCCTACTGCGAAATAGCATATGATGCGTATGTTGTCAATGTGCCTCAATAGCACATTGGGTAAGGTTGCTACTGTTGTATTGCTCTTTTTCACATTCTCACTAGAGAATATCGGGAGAGGTAGAAACGTACTACCTCAAACTCAAAGAAGCGCAACTACAGAGTGTACTCACTACAAAGCCCCTCAAAAAAGGTAAGCATTGACATACACTATGATATATGATATAGTTCCGTCGAGTAGGCTCTTTTTCTGCCTTGCGTGTTTTCCAGAACACCCATATCACATGATTGTTTCCTGATGCATATCGCACTTCCCATCTAACGCAGGTCGATTGCTTTTTGCGAAGGTACATAATGCGATAGTTCGAAACTCATGTATGACCAACATCGAACCACGGCATCCATGTGGTACGCACTCGGTGTATTACTTCGTTTATTAGCAGCAGTATTTATACGTTTAGGTGCGAACCTTGTTCTCAGCACCACACCGTAATCTTAACCCTATGACCAACTCATCACCTCACCATGCAACTGCCGACACACCGGTTCGTAAGACCTCGCTTACCGGTGAGCCGATGGAAGAACGTGCGCAACGACAGGTTCCTGCCGTGTCTGGTCGAACAGACTCTCACGACCCTATGACAGATTCGGATTCAGTGCACGAAGAACAAACCGAGCCTGAACGTGCAGCAGGTATCTTTCTGAAACTTCTGGCTATCGTTGGTCTTATCGGTCTTCTTGCGCTCGCGGCGTGGCTGTCGGTACAGATCATTCGCTATACACCAACCGCGGTAGACTCCCTCTCAGGAGTAAGCTTCTCGTCTATATTCTCACCGGGAACGCGCGGTGAGGGTGAGATTCGCTTTGCACTGGAATCCCTTTCATACCAATCGGGTCGACCATTTACCCTTGCATGGGAAAATGGTGCGGAAATCGTTTCGCGCGACTATACGTTCAGTTACTCGTGCGCGCCGGGGGTAAGTTTCAGGGTACTGCGCGGCACCGAGGTCATAGATGTCGCGTGCGACGAACCGTTTGAATTCTCAAGCATGGCGAATCAACTCGTTGTCGTCCCAACCTCTGAGTCCAATCGCTACCTTGATACCACCATTACACTTGCACGTGCGAACGATCCCGACACCGCAACTCGCACAACGTTAACGGTGGTCAATGCGCAACTTAACGATAGTCCTGATCTGCTTGTACAGAATGGTATGCGTGACGTCGAACGCCCAGGACCGGGAGTATCCGAGCCGGAAGACCTCACAGAAGAAATAGCTGTGCCTGAACGACCCTCCACTCCCACACCAGATGTATCTGCGCCCTCAGTCACTGCACCGACCCCCGCACCCACACCGACACCTCAACCGACCACTCCTCGACAACCTGTCTATGTGCCAAATCCCGCGGCACAGAGCAATCCTGCTGGACGCCCCGATCTTGCAGTACGTATCGTTGAGTCGGGTATCGTAACGACACTCGGTGGTGAAGAGCGCTTTGTCACACTCTCTCCTATTCCAAGTGATCAGCGTGCAGCAGTTCGCTTTACTGTCGAGAACCTCGGTAACCGTACCTCAAGTGACGCATGGTACTTTGTCGCCACGCTACCTATCGAGGGTAACACCGAGTACACGTACCGATCACCACGACAAGCGGCGCTTGGTCCGAGCGATCGTATCGAGTTCACCTTGAAATTCGACGATATTACAACCAGTGCCGCCGCCAATATTCGCATTGTCATCGAAGGCGAGACTGACGATCGTGTCCCACAAAACAACACTGCGCAGACTCGCCTCCAAGTATCCGAGCGCTAACCGAAAGCACAGACACAGCAACAGAACATAACTCAACAACGCGCGCCCTTACGGGCGCGCGTTGTTGAGTTATTACCTCTAACGTCCTAACCTTCCTATCTACTAACATCCTAAATATCAAGTGTCGCCGCTTTTGCATTCGTCTGAATGAACGATTTTCGCAAACTTACGTCCGTACCCATCAGAGTATCGAACACCACATCAGCTTCGTGTGCGTCCTCGACCGTCACTTGCTTCAGAACACGATGCTCGGGATCCATTGTGGTCTTCCCTAGTTCCTCGGCGTTCATTTCGCCCAAACCTTTATACCGCTGAATATGTACCTTGCTTGCACGCTTTGCTGCTGCTTCCGCTTCTTCTTCCTCGGAGAGTACCACCTCCTCGGAGTCTTCCCCCTCTCCCAACTGCTCAGCTTGCTCCGGCGCCACCCCCATGTCTTGCAGTACAACAAGCTTATCGGCTTCGGTGTACGCATACCGCATCGTTTTTCCTTTTGTGATCTTGTACAACGGCGGATTCGCAATATAGAGAAACCCGCCTTCCACGACCGGTGCAAAATGCCGATAGAACAACGTGAGTAACAATGTGCGAATATGCGCCCCGTCAACATCGGCATCAGTTGCAATGATAATTTTGTGGTAGCGAAGTTTTCCAATATCGAAGATGTCACCGATCGCGGTACCGAGCGCGACCACCAACGCCCGCACCTCGTTGTTCGCAAGCATTTTATCCAATCGTGCACGCTCGACATTCAGGATCTTGCCGCGCAAGGGTAAAATTGCTTGCGTACGCCGATCGCGCCCCATCTTCGCTGAGCCACCCGCCGAATCCCCCTCCACAATGAACAGTTCGGACTCTTGTGCGCTTCTGCTGGAGCAATCAGCGAGCTTGCCGGGTAAGGTAAGGCCATCAAGCGCGCCCTTGCGCAAGACGCTGTCTTTTGCAGCTTTCGCCGCTTTGCGAGCTTTCATGGCAAGCGTCGATTTTGCAATGATACCTTTTGCGTCATCGGGATGCTCTTCAAGGAAGACACTAAAACTCTCCGCAAAGACCGCCTCCACCGCACCTCGCGCCTCGACTGAGCCAAGTTTTGCTTTAGTCTGACCTTCAAATTGCACCTCGCGCAACTTCACCGAAACCACCCCGGTCAATCCCTCGATCACGTCCTCACCGGTAAAATTCTCATCCTTTTCTTTTAGCAGTCCATTCTTGCGAGCATAATTGTTGATCGTGCGTGTCAGCGCAGTCTTAAAACCGGTCACATGCGTGCCGCCTTCGGCATTGTAGATATTGTTTGCATAGGCAACCACGCGCGCAGAAATGTCATCCACATACTGCAAAGCGATCTCAACCGACATGATATTTTCGTCTATTTCGGTTCGTTCGGTATAGAAGATGTTCTTGTGCACGGGTTTCTGGTGTGCATTGTAGAATGCAACCAATGAGCGCAGACCCCCTTCAAAATAGAAGGTCATTGAAGGCACCTCAGGCTTTAAGGACCGAATGTATACCGCCGGATCTGCCGCTTTTTCTTTGGTAAGCGACTCCTTACCGGCATACGTACGAGCATCTATGATAGTAATGCGCATACCTTTCACCAAATACGCTTGCTGACGCAGATGATTGACGATCTTATTCCAATCAAATGCAATCTCCTTAAATATAGTTGCGTCTGCCTCAAACGTAATGATCGTGCCGGTAAAGTTCGACGTGCCGACTTGTTTCACTTTTGCGCGTGGTTTACCAATTTCGTATTCCTGTACATAGACACCACCGTTGCGATGTATTTCCGCTTTAGCATAGACCGAAAGCGCATTAACGACGGATACACCAACGCCGTGCAAACCGCCCGACACCTTGTACCCCTCGCCGCCGAACTTTCCACCTGCGTGCAAAGTTGTCATGATCGTCTCAAGTGCAGACACCTTGGTCTGCTTGTGCGTGTCTACCGGAATGCCACGTCCGTTATCAACAACGCGAATTCTCACAGCCCCGCCGGGAGATGCGGCGGGCAACAGTGTCACCTCGATATCGTCGGCGTACCCTCCCATCGCCTCATCGCGCGAGTTATCAAATACTTCCCAGATCAGGTGATGGAGACCGTCGGGACCGGTTGTGCCGATGTACATCCCCGGTCGCTTACGTACCGGATCCAAGCCCTCAAGCACGGTAATATCCTGCGCATCATAGTGATGCTCACTGCCGTTGGTTGTTTTTTTTGGTGCCTTTGCCATCGGAATAGAATAGTCAAAAAGAAAAAGGCGTAGTGCCTTCGTGACTCAAGTATACCACGACGCCCACGAATTCCCAAGCGCGATCACATGGTATATCCACATCAAAAATGACTCAGTATAGCGGTATTTTCTCACCGTATTTCGCACCCACGCTCGATAAGTGCGTCCGATATACCCTCCATGATCGTATTCACCTCCTCGTCCGTGAGCGTTCGTTCTTGAGACTGGAACACCAGATGGTAGGCGTACGAGGTCTTCCCTTCCTTACTGAATGTATCGAAGAGATCGGCACGGATGAGAAGTGAGCCGCCTTGCTCAGTGATTAGTGTTGCGAAGAATTCTTCAGTCGCATCATCCGCATCGGGCGCCCAGAACGCAATATCGCGAAGCACGAATGGATAGGGAGAGATCGGGGTATAGCGCACCTGTTGGTACTGAGAAGTATCATAGGCAGCACGCGTAGGTTGCACATTCTCAAGCGACACTTCAATGATGCCGTCTATTGCTTTCTCGTCAGGCAGTGTCGGAATCGCTTTCGCCAGCACAGCATACGCATCCTCAACCAACGAATCGTGTGTCGTTCCTTTCTGTTTCTTAAGTAGCCAAGCGCCATGCGCCAATACAAACTCTTCCTTCCCTTCTCGCCACACAACACCGATCTCAAAGATCCGTATCTTCTCAAGACCAAGCAGGGGTGCGTGGTACGCATTCTTTTCAAGCGCCTCCCGCACGCCCTCTTTGAGCGACGAGCGAACGTATCCTTTGTCGGAAGCAAGCGCATTTGCCAACTGCAACTCTCCGGTGTCGCGAAGCTGGTACGTATACACTTCCGAAAAACCAAGCGATATGAGCACGGAACGGATCTCTTGCGAAAGAAGCCAACGAGGATTTGCGACCGTCGACACTCGCTCATCCACTTCTATCGCTTGCGCGGGAAGTGATCGGTATCCATGTATGCGTCCGATCTCTTCAATGACATCTTCGGGAATAGTGAGATCGGTCCGCTCCAGTGGAGGCGTTACTTCGATACCGCCATCATTGATCGTATACTCCCACCCAAAGCGCTTCAGTATCGATATCACCTCTTCTTCATCAAGCGACACGCCGAGCACCTCGTTGATCGCAGCATACGAAACGGGAATCGGTGTTTGTCCCCGCGGCGTCTCAAACAAATCCGCAATACCCTGCGATGTGCCGCCGGCAATATCAAGAATAAGCGCGACGACATCACGCAACGCATACAGCGTGAGTTCGGGCGCCGGCTGATTCTGAAAGCGCACTGATGCATCGGTCTGCAATTTAAGCGCGCGCGATGCTCTGCGCACCGCAACATAGTTGAAATTGGCAGCCTCGATAATAATGTTTGTTGTGTCGTTGGTCACTTCCGCTACCGTGCCGCCCTTGATTCCCGCAATGCCGAGTGGCGCATTGTTTGTTCCGTCAGCGATTACCAACACGGACGGATCGAGCTCATATACCTCTTTGGTGAGTGTCGTGATCTTCTCACCCTCATGCGCACTGCGCGCAACAAGCGTTTTTGTCCCGCCGGCGAGCTTGTCCGCATCGAATGCATGCAAAGGCTGCCCCAATGAAAACATCACGTAATTGGTCGCATCGACCACGTTATTGATCGGCTTTTGCCCGGTCGCGCGCAATCGTGCTTGCAACCACTCAGGCGAGGGCGCGATACGCACCCCTTCGATATGCGCCGCACTCATACGCGCAACACGCGCGGAATCGTCGATACGAACGGCAACACTCTCTGCTTGCGCCATGTCAGGTACGTGCCCAAGCGGGTCGCGCTTTGCAAACTCCTCTCGTCTGCCAAGAATGGTCGCAAGCTCTCCCGCAATACCACGATGGCACAAACAATCACTTCCCCGATTGGCAAGCACGTCCACATCGATCACAAAATCATCCCCCACCTGCTCTACCCCTTCGATCTCAAACGAATGGAACGTCAGCAACTCCGCACACTCCTCAGCAGACGGTAGCGGTTTTTCAAAATACGTTTGAAGCCAGTTATGTGAGACTTTCATAAATAGATAAAAAAGCAAAATGCAAAGAATAAAATCACATCGTAAAAATCAAAGCTTGCGCTTGCCCTTCAAGGTAATGATACTTGCGCCCAACATACGCGAAAGTTCCTCCACCTCTCCCAGAAGAAGTTTTATATTAGCATGCTTAGCTTCGAGACCATCTCTTAGCAAACAAAGCCAATATTTAGTTTCATTTGCAGACTTGAGGGCTATTTCCAGATAACGAACAAATTCTTTGTGCGAGCTTGAAGACTTTCCTTCCACAATATTTGCACCAATGCTTGTCGCACTTCTTATGAGTTGATTTGAAATTGTCTGATGCATATGATCTTCAGGCATGTCCTTCAAAAAACGAATAGTATGTATCGAAAACATATACGTTCTATAGCTCAAATCGCTTTTACGTTTTTCGTTGTCGTTTTGAGTTTTACCTTTTGCGTTTTGCA
>PWVU01000021.1 GCA_003561715.1 Candidatus Kaiserbacteria bacterium
TATGGCGGGGTCTGCGTACATCAGTGCAGAAACCTCCTCAGTCCATATCGCGAGCAACTGCGGTACTGTCATCTTGGCATCCAACCCAAACGCTGTAAGCATATCTTGAGAGGTGACCGAACCCACCAATAAGCCATCAAGATGGTCACGATGAAATTGAGTTACCACCTCGGGCGAAACGTTCGCTCTTCTGGCAACCGTGTGTTCAATAGCGGCGAACTCACCATAGGTGACCACTTTGTGCAAATCGAAAAAAATCGCTTTGATCATACGGGGAGTTTAGCAGTATAGTAATTGACGCTAACACTAAAGCGACTTAAGAACTACATACATGTCCGCACAAGGGACTATCTCACTACAAATAAGCGAGTCAAACACTCAAACAACCGACACTCAATTGTAGTTACAGCGCACACTATTCAGTAAATCCCATAACATAATCGCTCTCTTCGATGAATTCTTGTGCTACCTCATCGATGCTCTGAATAAAAAGCGGATCTTCATTCATGAGGCGCTTCAGCACCGCCTCTTGAGTTGGTTCGGTTTCAATAAAATCCGCAAATGCTTTTGCTCGCTCATCGTCCATTCGGTCGATTGCTCGCGCAAGCATTTCGCTTACTAAGAGATCGCTTATCTTTTCGATCGCACTTCGTTGCTCTTCTGCCGGTAATGCCGATATACCGCACGGATCAAGGAGCAGGTTCACCGACTCCTGAATAGCTGCGGTCACTTCAGCATCAGATAGTTGTGTAGCGTTGGCTGTATGCAGAGTGGTCATATGGGGATTTAGAATACTAATTATCTATTTACATTCATTTGTCTATAGGTCTCTATTTGAGCATTCAGTCTTTCGAGTATGGCCCCCGCTCCTTCACGACCCTGCAATTCCTCCCGCAGAGCCACGCGTGCTTGCTGTTGCATCTCAGGTGTGACAGTCACACCTTGAATATCCTCGTCTAGAGACAGGCCTTCCTGCATTCGTGCCGCTAAGCTAGTAATGCTATTATTAAGTACCGTATTTATTTGCGTACGTTGTCTAGGTTCAGGCATTGAGGTGTTTCGTTCGATCGACTCAATCCTCTGCATTAGTCTTTCAGCAGAATCTTCTACCAACTGCGGATCAACATTTACCTCAACTGAATCAAGCGCACCAACAAGTTCTTGCGGCTCTGCGGGAGCAACAACAGGGCCCTCATCCCCCAAAGCCTCCGCAGGCGATATATCTGGTATTTCTGTTGGCGGAGTCGGTGTAGGTATTTCAATCTGCGACTCTTTGGTAGCTTGGTCACCAGCATGCTCTTGCGCAACTTTTACCCGCTCCGCTATCGTCTCTTCCGGTACACCACGCTCGCTAACGCGCTTGATCACATGCGCAACAAAATCGGAGTGGAACAGTCCGGCAAAGTTGGGAGGGTCCTGTCCTGCGACAATATAGTCGAGTGTCCATGCGCCATCTTTGTTTGGAAGGAATCCCGCATCTTTAAGCACGGCTTCACTATCGGCACGTTTTTCGACTTCTTGAACCAGTGAAGCAATCACAATGTCTTTCTCCCCTACGCGATCACCAACCGTATCGGTCAGTTCTGCAAATGACGACTGGGTGGAGAGTGCGTCTTTAAGTATCTTCCACACGGTATCTCCCTGTTGTATCTCGTCTACCGCCAGCGCCTTAGTAAATGCATCCGGGTCGGGTAAGTATTCGCTTCCCGGCATCTCCTGGGTCATGGTGTCAGTTTGCGGGCGCTGCTTCCCAATTTCTCCCGTCTCTGATGCGCGCAGTATATCAAGCGCTTCTTGAGTCGCGGGATTGATCTCGCCTTGTGTCTCTTCCGGATGAGTATCTGCGCCAACAACATTTTCCGATTGTTCACCATCAACAACATACTGTGCTTGTTGTTCCAAATATGATTCAAGTTCTCGCACCGCACTTGCACGATCGGGAAACTGTTTTTCAAATGTATGAAATACCTCACTCTCCATGAGTACTTCTAATATCGACAATTGTTCACGTGGAGAGATAACGCCTGTGTATTGAAATGAATCTCCCGAAATTATCCGCGAAGCATCTTGCAACTGTTGCACAGCAAGTGCTTTATCTGCAAACAACTGTTGAACTTTTTCGGGTACAACAGTATCTAGCCGTGAGAGCTCACCGAGAAAATCGATCATATGCTGTTCTTGTGGTGAGCCAGCTTCGTACTCAAAGGTTGAACCGAGCGGCTCCGCTTGTGTCACATCAAACTCTTGCTGAGTATCTGATGGCGCAAGCGCTATGCCGGCAGCGACTGTTGCGGCAAGCGCAGTCTTTCTTCGTCCATATCCCCTCCTCTCATTCGACTGTTCTCCAACGCGCATGTCTTGCGTCAGCACCAAATCACCCGACGTATCACTTGCACCATGCACCTTTCCTATCAACGCTTTAAGATAGTCTTCAATTGTATGGTCGCCGTAGGGTACGTAGGGTTTTGGTTTGTCGGAATCGCCACTCGTTTGTTGCAAGCGGATAAGGGTGACCAATTTTTTGATATCCTTTACTGAAACACCGTACACCGCCGCCGCGTGCGCAAAAACATCTTCCGCACGTTGTCCCCGACCAATATCCACTCGCGTATTTTCCATAAACCCGGCGACCGGCATACTTTTCATGGTGTGCCATGTTTTTGAATCGGCACCACTTCGCTCAAACCACCCACCGATCTTTGCCGCATTTAAGATCGATCGGAGATTGTTGTCGATCTGCTCGGGCGACAGTGTTTCTCCTGTAGGTTGCGGATTGCCAGGGGCGGGTGGCATTGGCGCCGGCGTTCCTGTGAGTTTACCGGATGTTTGGTCATCGTACGCTCTTACACGCTTATCCACAGGCGCCTCTTTCCCTTCCTGCCACGCCCTAAGCTGAGCTTCGCTACAGAGCACTACATACGGATGCGCATCGAGCAAATAGTACCCGCGCTCAGCGCGTAAAATTGATGCACTCAACTTCGCATCCTTGGCAACGCCATCCAAACCTTTAGGTATCAGTATCTTGACCTCACCAGAGAAAGTATTTTCACCTTCAACCTTATCTTCTACAAGTTTTGTGAAAAACGGATCATACTCCCCGACAAGCACAATACGCTCAACCGCACTGCGCAACTCCGGATGTGTATCGAACTCCGCAAACGATCCGGTACCGCTTTTTCTGCGCACACGCCACCCCTCAATGAAGTCGGAGTCAATATCTTCACTATTTGATGTTTTATATTCCCCAGGATGCACTGTAAGGAATGTCTTCAGGTCATCAAGCGTGGTGATCTTAGCAAGTAGTTCCTTTTCGCCCTTCTTCTCCGGCGTACCACCCGGCGCAGGCTCCCCTGCGCCCTCTTGTACTACATTCGCAGGGAATGATACTGCTGCAAGCGCCGCACCACCACCATCATCCTCGACTTGCTGATCTTCCGAATCACGTTTATACATCAGCAACGTGCGCTCCAGTTCATCGAGTATCTTGACATCGCCCTGCAATTTGTCCTGATCAACCTCAAAACCTCGACGCATTTTAAACAAACGACCGGACAAAGAATCGCGATATGCCATATACCGACGCCATGTCTCTCCCCTGTTTTGTGCAAAAAAACTATTCTGTTTCCCAATGCGACTCTTCGAGCCCTCAAGCATTGACTCCA
>PWVU01000070.1 GCA_003561715.1 Candidatus Kaiserbacteria bacterium
CACGGTCGAGACAATCAAATTCTCAACAACACAACAACCGGTCAGTCATATGGTATATGGGTTATGGGAGACAACCATCAGGTCCGTGGAAATACCGCAAACGTTATCAGGATCTTCGGCGGAAGTATGACGATGGCCGAATTTGACCAAGGAAACCACGGCGGAGGTAGCGTGTACCCGGTAGCTCGCAACATTCGTCTTAGTGGTAACAGTGTCGCGCCACGTACCCAATGTTGGGGAAGTTGCCCGCTTGAGCCTACGTTTACGGTGGAGTAGAAGTGTTGGGGAAAAACGCATCAGCTAATGCTAAATGTGCGCTATACTGCGTATATTAATGGGGTATAGTTCTTTTGTTATGGCGTACCTTACCGAAGCAAAGCGTATTGAGCTTGAAGCGAAAGCGAACGAAGTTCGTATGACGGTCATTGATATTCTTGAGGATGCCGGCTCCGGGCATACCGCGGGACCGTTGGGTATGGCGGATATCTTTACCGCACTTTATTTCCATGTGCTCAATCACAACCCGCACGATCCGTTGTGGGAAGATCGGGACCGATTAGTGCTCTCCAATGGACATATTGTGCCGATTCGGTACGCGGCGATGGCGCACGCGGGTTACTTTTCCCTTGAAGAAGCAAAGACCTTGCGTCAATTCGGATCGCGTATCCAGGGGCACCCCGAGCGGGATCGCTTGCCGTCAATGGAAACGACCTCGGGACCTCTGGGAAGCGGCATGAGCCAAGCCGCCGGTATCGCGTATGCCGCGCGGATGGATGGCAAAACATTCCGCACGTATGTCGCGATGTCGGATGCAGAGCATCAAGCGGGGAATCTCTGGGAGGGCATTATGTTTGCGGGCGCCAATCGTCTCTCAAACCTCACCGGCGTTATCGATCGCAACAATATTCAAATAAACGGCATGACCGAGGATGTGCTTCCGCTTGAGCCGTTGCGCGAGAAGTACGAGGCATTCAATTGGCATGTGATCGATATCGACGGACACAATATGGAGGATTTTGTGAATGCCGTCGAGCAGGCAAAAGCGATATACGAACGCCCAACCCTGATCATTGCACACACCATCCCCGGCAAGGGTATTAAGGAGATCGAATTCGATTATCGCTGGCATGGCAAACCGCCCTCGACCGAAGAAGAGCAGAAGTGGCTTGCGGAGTTGCGCACCCTGCAAGGGAAGATCGAGGCAAGCCATCATGGGTAGGGGATTGGGAAAGTTAGGATGTTAGGAGTTAGGGTTTAGTAAACTATGCAGACGAATCGAAACAACAACATGCTCACCGTGGTACTCGACAAAGGAGAGCCGGTTGTTGCGTCACTTGTGTCTGCGTGTAAAGAACAAGGTGTGCGGGCGGGATCGCTGACGGGCTTAGGTGCGGTCAATTCCGCTGAGATCGCCTACTATGACCTTTCAAAAAAGGAGTATCTGAATAAACATTTTGAGGGAGATCGAGAGGTGGTGTCGCTTGTTGGCAATGTTGCTGTTGTTGACGATGAGCCATTCCTGCACGTGCACATTGCGTTGGGAGATCGAGAAATGCAGATAGTTGGCGGGCACTTGGTTGAGGCAACAGTTGCAGTGACGCTTGAAGTATCTATTCAGATTATTCCTGACACAACATCTGAGCGCACGCTAGATGACTCGATCGGTTTGAAATTACTTCAATTACCAAAAGAATAGCCGTAGTCAAAATTACTAGCAACTAGAAACCAGAAACTAACAACTACTTCATGATTCGAAATGACGCACATATTGTAGGAAACGTCTTCGATATGGAGACCTTGGGCGCCGCCGCAACGCGCGATGGATTCGGACATGGCGTGGTTGCGGCGGGAGAGCGCAATCCAAACGTGGTCGTTGTGTGCGCTGACCTTGCCGAGTCGACACGCGCACAGTGGTTCCGGGACACGTTTCCAGAGCGGTATATTGAGGTAGGTGTTGCCGAACAGAATATGGTGACGATGGCCGCGGGTATGGCGGTCTACGGCAAAGTGCCGTTCATCACTTCGTATGCGGCATTCAGTCCGGGGCGCAATTGGGAGCAGATCCGCACGACAGTGTGTCTCAATGATGTGCCGGTAAAAGTGATGGGTATGCACGCGGGCATTTCGGTGGGACCCGATGGCGCAACGCACCAGCCACTTGAAGATATCGCCATCATGCGAGCTATTCCGCGGATGACGGTGCTTTCGCCGTGTGATGCGGTCGAGGCGCAAAAAGCGGTCGAAGCGGTGGCGGTAAGCGGTAAGCCGGCATACATTCGCTTTGGTCGTGAAAAAACGCCGCTATTCACGAGTGCCGAAACACCCTTTGAAATAGGGAAGGCATACGTCGCGTGGGAGCAGGAAGATCCGGAAGTCGCCATTTTTGCAACAGGACCGCTTCTGCACAATGCGCTTCGTGCCGCTGAGCAGTTGGCACAGGAGGGTGTCCGTACGATCATTGCAAATATTCACTCAATAAAGCCGATGGATGAGGCGTGTGTGATTGATCTGGCGCGACGCACGGGGGCGGTCGTCACGGTCGAAGAGCATCAGGTCTCGGGGGGTATGGGGAGTGCGGTTGCGGAGGTGTTGGCGCATAATCACCCGACTATCATGAAGATGGTGGGTGTGCACGATCGCTTTGGGCAGTCGGGTACGCCGGAAGAGTTGATCGAGCACTACGGTATGGGGATTGCGGGTATTGCGCAAGCGGTACATGGGGTGCGCGCGAAAAAATAGGGTATACTATCAGCGTGACGCCACAACGATACTTTATTACTAGTTTTATACTATTATGAAAAAACAACTGAATGAGCCGGTAAATGTAATACTCGGAACAGGTTTGCTTGCAAGCGCAGCACTTTTCGCGATCGTGACCATCACTAATGTTTCGGCGGAAGCAGAAGAAGAATTTATAGCCATGATGACAGAACACCGTATTACATCGGCTGCGGCAGGAGGTATGCGTGCTGAAGAACTGGAAGAGTTAAGAGAAATGGAAGAGATCGGCGAAGTAGAAGAGGAGCATGACGTCGAAGGAGAGGAGTAGGGCAAGAAAAGCCATCCTCGCACGCTAGAAAAAGTGACGCATGCAAAAACACACTCGGTATACGCCGAGTGTGTTTTTGCGGGGAATACCACTACTATAAATGTTAAGTGATCTGAGTCGCAACGTATTCTTCGGGAGCCTTGGCAAGATACTCCTCGATCTGTTCCATCGAAAGAAGCCCGGCTTGTGCGCCGACATACTGCACCACGTTCATAGAGTTGATCGGACCGCGCGCAAGCGCCTCGGGCACGCTCATGCCAAGCGCCATGCATGCGGTAAAGGTACTGGAAAAAGAATCCCCTGCGCCCGTGCGATCAACGGGGGGTGCCGGATCGGGATACATGGGCATATGCCATATGTTGCCGTCAGCATCTCGCACGTACGCGCCGTCCGGTCCATCGGTCACAACCGGCAAGGAGACCCCGCGATCGTAGAGACCGCTGAGTAATCCTTTGATATCTCGGTCGTTTATGCCGAGGATCAGCATTGCCTCTTCTCGGTTACAGAAGAAGAGCTCACATGCCTCGTACAGATCTTTCAGTGTCTCGTAGCCGAGCTTTATCTGAAACGAGCCGGGCTGAAACGCGAGCTTGGTATCGGGATGACTCTTCACGTATTCGGCGATCGCATGGTGATAGGGAAGCGAATCCTCGCCGACCGAGCTGAAGTAGATCCATTTCGGTGAGTCGATATCCGGCATGGTGTACGGGTATGCTTCGTGTTTGATGAGAATGGTACGCTCGGCATTGTAGCGCAATACGTAGTGGTGATTGGTCTCTTTGCCCTCATGGACACGCACAAAGGTTTGATCAACGCCCTCGTTTGTTAGATGGTCTTGTATTTCTCTACCTCCCTCATCATTCCCAATATCGGTCACAAGCGCGGCTTTGAGTCCGAGTCGATGAGCCGATACCGCGGCATTCGGGGCGTTGCCAACTGCGGGGACATTGACAAATCCCTTGAACGGCAGTTTCTCACCAAAGTACATGGTAAGCGACTTGCGGTTGTCAAGCGTATCATTGACGACCGCTTCGTGCGGATCAAGTTCGATAAATTCGTCGGTCACGATGTCGCCGATAGCGATGAATTGGTATTCGGTGTTTGACATAACCTTAGTGTGAAGTTACTGAAAATAGTATTAGCTTTCACATCACATTGTATCGTGAGTCCTGCTTTACTCAAATAGCATCTCGCACACTTGCTATTGGCATTTCGCTAGGGTATAGTGTGCCCACTATGACCGAGCTAACCGCGCATCCGCGCACTACCATTTCAAAAAAAGAAAACGCCCGCTTGCGTGCCGAAGGGAAGATTCCTGCGGTGCTGTACGGGAAAAAGCATGCGGCGACCCATGTTGCCTTTGATGCGAAAGAATTTGCCAAAGCATGGAAAGACGCGGGAGAATCGACTATTTTGACCGTAAAAGGGCTTGATAAGGATACGGATGTGCTGATCCAGGATGTCGCCATAGATATGGTGCGTGAAGAGCCTCTGCATGTGGATCTGTACGTGGTCGACAGTGCGACCGAAGTTGAGGTGGAGGTGCCGCTTGTGTTTGAGGGTATTTCGCCGGCAGAGAAAGAACTGGGTGGTACCTTGATGAAGGTAATGCATGAACTGACCATATCCGCGCTTCCGAAGCATTTACCGCACGAGATCGTTGTTGACATTTCAGGTTTGAAAGACTTTGATAGCCAGGTACTGGCGGGAGAGGTGGTACTTCCTCCGCATGTGACATTGGTGAATGAGCCGGACGAGGTTGTTGCTCTTGTGTCGGAGGTGCACGAAGAAGAGGAAGAGGTGTCTGTTGAAGCTCCCGATATGGCGTCAATCGAAGTTGCCCAGAAAGGCAAGAAAGAGGAGGAAGAACAATAGCGAAATTGCTCAGGTGAGTTTACATAAACCGCACGCACGCGTGCGGTTTATGTGTTGTTGCAGGAGGATACCGTATCATCACTCATTGCATCAGTTGCGTGCTTTTAGCATATACCTCAGATCGGTAGTCGATCAGTTGGAGTACGATTATTACCTATTCCCCCATACGTTCCGTAGTATTGAGCTTGTGTTGACTTCTTTGGTATACTGTTGGCACCCATATGCGCTCTCGAGTGATCTTTGCGGTGCTGTTCATACTTGCCGGTGCGGGTATCGCAGTTTTGCGTGCTACACCATATATTGTTGATGCGCAGTCTCCCAATCCCATTGAAGCGCGGCGCACGCAATTGCAGGCTGAGCTGTTGGAATTGGAAGCGCAGATGCGTGAACAGCAGGCGCTTGTGGATGGTAAGCGGACAGAGCGCGTGAGTCTTGAGCGTGATATCGCGATACTGGACGCCGAGATACAAAAAGCTCGCCTCGCAATACGCGCACGCGATATTGAGATTCAGCAACTGACCGGCACGATCTACTCAAAAGAAGAGATCATCGCCGAACTTGATGCAAAGCTGGAGCGCGAAAAAGAAGCACTTGCACAATTCGTTCGCAAAACGTACGAGATCGATCAGGTATCAATGATCGAGATCATACTTGGTAATCGGAACTTTACTGACTTTTTCGAGGAGTTGGATGATTACGAAGCGATCAAAGCGGCATTGCGCGACTCGTTCCGGATGGTCGAAGCGACCAAGCAGGAGACGCAGGCGGAAAAAATCTCACTTGAATCGAAACACCAAGAAGAGCTTGAGTTGCGGCGATTGCAGGAGATGGAAAAAGATTCGGTTGAGCGCCAAGAGCGTGAAAAACAGCGTATTTTGCGGGAAACACGGGGTGAAGAGTCACGATATCAACAAATGCTCGCTACAACCGAGCGTACCGCCGCGGAGATACGTGCTGAACTCTTCGCCCTGCGGGATACGACGGCGATTCCGTTTGGTGAGGCGTATCAGCTCGCGCTTGAAGCGTCACGGGCAACCGGGGTACGTCCCGCATTCATTCTCGCCATTCTCAAACAAGAGACCGATCTGGGAAGTAATGTCGGTACCTGTAATCGTCCGAATGATCCGCCGGAAAAAAGCTGGCGACATATCATGCCGGGACCCAATGATGGCCATCGCTCCAGTCGGGATGACCAGACAGTCTTTTTGCGGATCATGCAGGAGTTGGGACGAAGTCCTGATGGCACGCCACTCTCGTGTCCGTGGGGGAACGGCTGGGGTGGGGCTATGGGACCGTCACAGTTCATTCCCACCACGTGGGCGTCGTACGCGCCTCGTGTGGCGGCGGCGCTCGGTGTACCGCTCGCTGATCCGTGGAATCCTCGACATGCATTCTTTGCGACCGCGATCTTTATGCAAGATCTGGGTGCCGCGGCGGGAACGCATGCGGCGGAGCGTGAAGCGGCGTTGCGGTATTATGCCGGAGGCAATTGGAATCGTCCCCAAAACGCGTTCTACGGCGATAGTGTGATGCAACATGCCGCGGGGTTCCAGCGAAATATCGATATTCTTAATCGCTAAAGAAACCCAATCGCTTCTTGCAAAAACGTCTCCTTGTGGTACAGTACGGATGCATGAAAACAGACATTCACCCAAACAATTATCGAACGGCGCTTTTTGTGGACAGTTCAAGCGGGAAGCAATTCTTGGTTGGCTCCACGGTTGCAACCACTGAGGTGGGCACGTATAGCGATGGTAAGGAGTACCCTATGCTTACCGTTGAAATTTCCAGCGCATCGCACCCGTTCTACACCGGCAAAGAGACTACCATTGACACCGCAGGTCGTGTCGATAAATTCCGTAAACGTCAAGAAGCGGCGAAAGCACTTAAAAAGTAACGACCGCATCGGTATGTGCAGTATCGCACCGCCTAACGGCGGTGCGCACCCGTATGGATTTTGCTCTTGATACCCATAAAGAAAATCCCAAGACCGCGTTTCTTGCGGGTGAGTACGAGCGTGTCACCCATGAAATAGAGGATGTTGAGCGTTTAATGCAGGACGACCCTGCGTATGCTGAACTGGCGCAAAGTGAAATAGCGCAACTACGCGCGACCCGGGAGGAGATTCAAAAACAGATCGAAGATATCGTGCGAGCCGATGAGGAGGAGGAGCAGTTTCCGAATGTGCTTATCCTTGAAGTACGAGCGGGTGCAGGGGGTGATGAAGCGTCGCTCTTTGCGGGCGAACTAGCCGAAATGTATAGCCTATATGCCGACACACAGGGATGGCAAGTCAAGACTTTACATGAGTCAAAAAATGATATCGGGGGGTATAAAGAAGCGTCGTTTGAGTATAGAGGGGTCGATGTGTATCGACGTCTGCGTTTTGAGACCGGCGTGCATCGGGTGCAACGTATTCCTGCCACCGAAAAATCGGGGCGGGTGCACACCTCGACCGCCTCAATCGCAATTATGCCGATCCGCAAGAAAGCGCGGGTTGAGATCGCGCCCGGAGATATTGAGATGGAGTTTTCTCGCTCGGGTGGTGCCGGCGGTAAAAATGTGAATAAAGTGGAGACGGCGGTTCGACTCATCCACAAACCGACTGGTATCGATGTGCGCTGTACGTCAGAACGAAGCCAACAGCAAAATCGCGAGAAAGCGATGCAGATGTTGCTTGCCCGACTTGAAGTCATGGAAGAAGAGCGATTGGCACGCGAGCATGCCGAATTTCGCAAAGGGCAAGTGGGTACCGGTGATCGCTCGGAAAAGATCCGTACCTACAATGTCTTGCAAGATCGTGTGACCGACCACCGCATCAAACAGTCGTGGCATAACATCGAGACCATCCTGAAAGGTGACATTGGAGCTATCCTTGACGCGCTCGAGAAAGAGTCGCACGAGAAAGGGGTGTGAACTTCTTAAAAAGTTGCGCGATGCCCCAATATTTGGTATGGTGAGACGCATATTCTGATGGTGCGGGCGATATTTCAGTGCCCTTCTGCGCCTAGATGCAGGTACCGTTACTTTTAGCAATAGCAAGAAAGCATGAACGACACTTCGACCGTACATACCAGTGATGATCGCATCAAGCGGATGTTTGCCGCCGGTGTGCACTATGGCTATTCAAAAGCTCGGCGTCATCCCACAACGTCTCCATATGTATATGGCCTTAAAGAAAAAATCGAGATCATTGACCTGACCAAAGCTACCGAACTGCTCGATCACGCTAAGGCATTCGCGCATACACTGGGAAGTGAAGGAAAAACGTTATTGCTGGTTGGTGGGAAGCACGAAGCGCGCGCAAGTGTTCGAGCCGCGGCGGAGCGTGCGGGGCTTCCGTATGTATGTGGGCGATGGATCGGGGGAGCACTTACTAATTTTCCCGAGATAAAAAAGCGTATCGATAGACTTGAAGACCTTCGCGGTCGTCGAGAACGCGGAGACCTTGCCAAGTACACCAAACGCGAGCGTTTAATGATCGACCGCGAAATCGCGAAGCTTGAAGAAAAGTTCGGCGGACTGGTCGGCATGGAGAAAGTGCCCGATGCACTCTTTGTGATCGATCCAAAATATGAACACATCGCAATTGCGGAATCACTTGAGCTGAAATTGCCTGTGATCGCGCTTGCGAACTCCGATTGCAACATTGGACCTATTCGTTATCCGATCGTTGGAAACGATTCTGCTCGGGCAAGTATCGCACTCATTGTGGAAGAAGTTGTTCGGGCATATGAGGAGGGTCGTAAGGGAGCGGCACTGGCGGGTCAAGAGTCTGCCGCATCAAAAACTGCGTAAGAGGTTGCAACGTGCTTGCGCCTCACAAGATCTTTACTAATGGTAATGTTTACTTCGTATGGCAGTGGGAACTGAGTTGATCAAAGAATTGCGCGACCGAACCGGTGTGTCGGTCATGGAGTGCAAAAAAGCCCTTGAAGAGACCGGGGGTGACATTGAGAAAGCGTTGGTCGTATTGCGCAAAAAGAGCGGCGACAGTGCCGCCAAAAAAGCTGATCGCACCCTTGGTGCCGGGACGGTTGCCGCATACATCCATTCGAGTAAAGATGTGGGTGCTATGGTCGCGCTTTCATGCGAGACCGACTTTGTTGCCAAGAATCCTGAGTTCCCCGAGCTTGCGTACGCGATCGCCATGCATGCGGCGGCGACCAATCCTCAGTTCATCACAAAAGAGCAAGTCACTGAGGATGACTTGAAAGCGGCGCGTGAAGTATTTGAAAAAGAAGCCGCGGACAAGCCGGACGGGGTGCGAGACAAGATCGTGCAGGGAAAACTCGACTCGTATCTGGAGGAAAAAGTATTGCTCGAGCAGGATTTCATCAAGGACCCATCCCTCAAGATCAAATCATTGATCGAGCAGGCGGTACAGAAGTTTGGCGAGCGCGTTGAGGTTACAGACTGTGTACGCTTCTCGACCCGCGCGTAACAGTTTGCTATACTTGCCTGAACATCTCGCGCCGTATTCGTATTGTTTGAGCCGGCAAGCTTCGGTTGGTAGAGGTGAGAGCGTGTGGGACACGCTTGAACAGTTTTGTTCGAATCCCGTGAGCCGGTGTAGCGAAGGTGGTAGAATCGAATAGTTTGGGAAACTGTTCAAGGTTTTGTAAACATCCCCTCTGAGCCGGCATAGCTCAGTTGGTAGAGCAATGGTTTTGTAAACCATGGGTCGTCGGTTCGAGTCCGACTGCCGGCTCAGAGGGGATGTTAAAACAGGTTCGGTTCGAGTCCGACTGCCGGCTCAAACGATATGAAGAGCCGGCACTAGCGAAGGTGGTGGAGGTGAGGCGCATGTCGCTCAAAGTGTTGCGCGCTGTGGGTCGAGGAAATGATCCAATGCTCCACTCCAAAGCAGACATGTTGAATGGTGGAGTCAAATACCTGCCAGAAATACGTTAGATGCGCTCTTGCGCTTTTTTTGTATCAACATGATCATTGCATGCGTGAGCGTAATCTTTGATATGCTACTACCGTACTCATAATGCACTATTCTGATACTCAATTCTTTCACGTCGCTCATGCACGCGATCTTGTCGGATGGGATCGCGTTTTGTATCGTGCGCTTGAAATGTTGCCGGGTCTGTTTGCGTGGGGGACGATCATTACTATTGTGCTTTTGTCGATCTATACTCCGCACACGGCAGCATATGTGATCATCGCCTTTGATCTCTACTGGTTACTTAAGACCGTCTACCTTTCGATGCATATGCGCTACAACTGGAAGCGTATGCGTCACGCACTCGACACCGACTGGCGTGAACGTTTGCAAACGGTCAAATACGAACACCTCTATCACATGGTCATCTTGCCATTCTATAAAGAAGGGCGTGAGGTGGTGGAGCAGAGTATGGAGGCACTTCTTTCGGCTGACTACGACAAAGAGAAGCTGATCGTTGTATTGGCGGCCGAAGAGCGCGCGGGCGAGGAAGCGCACGAGCTTGCCGATGAGATGGTAGAGCGCTATGGCACCCAATTCGGGCATGTCATCGCGACCGTCCACCCCGATGGTCTGCCGGGTGAGATCCGCGGCAAAGGACCGAATATCACCTATGCGGCCGAGGAGGCGCGGGCACGGGTGCTTGATCCGCATGCAATTTCGTATGACGATGTGATCGTTTCGGCTTTCGATATCGATACGGTCGTGGCTTCGCAGTACTTCCTTTGTCTTTCGTGGCATTTTGCAACGACCGAGCGTCCGCACAATGCGTCATTCCAACCGGTGCCGCTCTACAACAACAATCTGTGGCATGTGCCGGCGTTCTCACGCGTGGTCGCGCTCACCGCAACCTTTTGGCAGATGATCCAGCAAGAGCGCACCGAAAAGCTCACCACATTCTCGTCGCATGCGGTATCGTTCAAAGCGCTCCACAAGGTGGGCTATTGGCAGAAGAACATGATCTCCGACGATTCACGTATCTTTTGGAATCTCTATCTTGCGCATGATGGCGACTATCGCGTGGTACCACTTTCGTATCCGGTCTCGATGGATGCCAATGCCGCTGAAAGCGCGTGGGGTACATTTCGTAACATCTATCGCCAGAACTTTCGCTGGATGTGGGGTGTTGAAAATGTACCGTATATGCTCTTCGGATTCATCAAGAACAAAGCGATTCCGTTGCGTGAGCGGGTGCGTCACACCGTCATTCAGCTGGAGGGATGGTGGTCGGGTGCTACCCACCCACTTATTATTCTGCTGTTGGGATGGCTCCCGCTCATTTTGGGCGGCGAGGAATTTCGGACGACCGTGCTTTCATATAATTTGCCCTATGTCACGCGCAATCTCATGATCGCCGCGATGATCGGACTCATCGTATCCGCCTATATCGCGCACACGCTGACGCCCCCCATGCCCGCACATATGGGCAATAGACTGTTCCGTCGCGTCATGATGCATGTACAATGGATACTGGTGCCCATTACCATGATCATCTTCGGTACAATCCCCGCACTCCATGCGCAGACGCGTCTTATGCTCGGGCGCTATGTTGGTGCGTTTTGGGTAACTCCTAAGCATCGGGTCGCATCAGCGCCCGCTGATACCCCACCAGCATCTTCGTAATATATGCAACCGCTACCTCCGAGAACTCGACGGATCGTACTGATCGTATGCGGCATACTGTTCGTCGTGGGCGCTCCCATACTAGGGTTATTCTCCGCGGGCTATCGGCTTGACGATGCGTTGACGCTCGTCTCGACGGGTGGTATGTATGTGCAATCCGACCTCAGCAACACACGGGTGTTCGTTAATGACGAATTTGTGCGCCAGGGCGGGGTCTTGTTGCACAATACCTTTGTGCGTAACCTGCGTCCTAATCGAACGCACATTGTGCGAGTTGAACGTGATCTGTACACTACTTGGACCAAGGAGCTCTATGTGCAACCTAATTTGGTTACCGAAGGCCGTGTGTTTATGATGCCGCTTGAGCGGGAATGGCGCGACATCGCACCAACTTCAACGGTTGCGCTTGCCTCAGCGCGCGCAACCACGACCCGTGGCAATGATGCCGCGGGAACATCCGACGCTTCAGACACAGAGATGCTTGATGCCGCAACAACGACCGAGGTTACCAACCCCGAACACGAGACACTGACCGAACTTTTTGTGAGTTACCGGGATCAGTTTGAGTTTGAGGTCGCGACCACCACGCTGTTGGTCGAGAATGGCCAGTTGACCGCGACAACGACCGTCATAACCGAGTTGCGCCTGCCGACATGGCTCGACCGTCTTGCTTCGACGACCGGCTTTCTCGAGGCCGATCAGATTCGCGAGCGAAACGGGATAGTTGCGTGGCTTGAGGGAGGTGTGGTACATACGATGTGGGGCAGCCCAACCAATTTACCGCCTCATTTTTTCTGCGTGATCCAGTGCGAGGAGCGCATTTCGCTCGACTGGGATGAGGAAATTCTGCATTATGAATTCTTCCCAAACCGCAACGACGTGTTGTTGGTGTTGACCGAAAAGGGACTGTTTGCGGTTGAACTGGATAATCGCGGGGGACGCACGATCATTCCGCTCTATGAAGACTTTGAAGATACTTCTGGGGTAGCATTTCGCGTACGCAATGGGACTGCGGTGGTGGTGCGGGATGGGGAGTATTTTTACGAGTTACTCCTCTAGGTAGAGCGCGCCCAACATCCCCTCATACTGACGCTCGGCTGTACTCGGAAAGGTTCATTGTATGTTCAATGCGCATCACATTTCCTCGTTTGCGTGCCAGTCACAGGGGATTTTGCTTCATGCTCCCCTATAGATTTTGACGAGCTCCAATGCATTCTAATCAGTTGTAATCGTTCGAATTCGCGGTATAGTGGTGTGATATGAAATCATCGGTGCACGGACATACACATCCCATTTCAGGCGCAATCGCTGAGTTCACGGCAATTTTCAGTGAGCTCGGATTTTCCTTTGCGGAAGGCCCCTTGGTCGAGACCGAGTGGTACAACTTCGATGCCCTCAATGTCCCACGAGATCATCCGGCGCGTGATGCATGGGATACCTTTTTTGTAAAAGATATTGATGAAAGAGTTTTGCGCGCACACACCAGTTCTGTCCAGGTGCGATATATGGAATCAAAAATGAAAGCGGGGATTGCGCCCCCGTATCGTATCATCGCGCCCGGTGCGGTATTCCGAAACGAAGCGACCGACGCAACGCATGAAGCAACATTCTATCAGCTTGAAGGACTTGCGATCGATGAAAAAGGGAAGGTGACGTTGGCACATCTTAAGGGCACGCTTGAGTATTTTTTCTCGAAGTTTTACGGGCGCAACATTACAACTCGCTTTCGCCCCGGCTATTTCCCATTTGTAGAGCCAGGAGTAGAAGTCGATATGTATTTTAAGTCAGCGCGCGGAGAGCGTTGGATGGAAATGATGGGGGCGGGCATGGTGCACCCGAATGTGCTCAAGGCGGTTGGGATCGATCCTGAGAAATATGGCGGATTTGCGTTCGGTGTCGGTATTGAACGCTCCTTGATGGTGCGACACGAGATCGACGATGTGCGGCTGTTTCACCAGGGCGACTTACGATTCGTCAATCAATTTTGAATTAATGCAAAACGCAA
>PWVU01000018.1 GCA_003561715.1 Candidatus Kaiserbacteria bacterium
CCCGCTTGAATTTGGGCCTGGAAGAACTCCTTAAATTTGGTGATGTTTTCTTCTGTCTTTTCAACGTCTGCACCAATCAGAAAACTTGCAAACTCTGCGGGGAGTTGCTCTTTAACCAAGTTTTTCTCGGTTTCAAGCATTAACTTTTCGCTCAAGAATGAGGCGCGTTCTTCGTCTAACTTCTTGCGCTCTTTCTCCTGCTCAAGTTTAAAGCGTTCCTCGGCGTTAAGTTTGCCCAATTCTTCGGCCTCTTTTTTTGCCGCCTCGATTGCCTGTTTCTTCTCCGCTTCAAAGTCTGCCTTTGCTTTCTTCATGGCCTGAGTGACCCTTTTGTCAGTTTCAGACTGCAATTTCGCGTCTAATTCTTCCTGGGTCATTTCGATCTTTTCTACAACAACTTCTTCTTCTGCGCCTGTAGGTTCTTTAACAGCCCCTTCAGTAGCCATAAGTATAACCTCCTAATTTTTTGCGCCCTGATAGTCAGTTCGCTGTATGCTTGCAAGCAAGACGAATGACATCTTGCGACCTGCTAAGTTCAACAAACCCTGCTTTTTCAAACGCTCTCAAACTTCCAATATTACCACTCCTTACACCGGCTGTAACCGGCTTGCCTAAACTTTTGACCATCTTAGCTATTGCCGCCGTAGCATAACCCCGCCCCCAATAAGGGGGAAAGATGATTATGGATAAGTCGTTGTCGTTGTTCACTTTGACGTTTCCAACATGAACCCCGTCAACTTCAACGGCGCATAAAAAACACCCGGTCGTGTTACATTCCCGGATGTGGTTTATTGCTTTTTCTTTTGTTAGTTTCTTCGTTTCAAGGTGCTTGGTAAATTTCTTATCCTTCCACCAGTTTATATACTCGTCTGTTATATCACTAAAGGTAAGCGGTCTAAGCCTTACCTTATCTTGAACCCTGTCTGCATCGGTTCGCACTCTAACTCTGCCCCCTCCCATTCGTTTAGTGCCTGAATAAGTTTGTCCACATCCTCTTTAGTGTGTGAGTAGTTAAGGTTAACCGTTCCTAAACACAGGATTCCGCGTTTGTGCATCTCCTGCATGAACAAAGTCTTGTTGTGAATATTAAGATGCCGCCATGCCGGGTGTCCATCGCCGGGTATCGGTATTCCTAATTGCTCCAAATAGGCCGGCACGTTTTCATCCCTAATTTTCGTCAGCGTAGCTTTTGCCGCCGCCAAACTCAAACATTCCCCGGCATTAGTAAATGAGAAATGCACGTTGTTAAGTGTCTGCATTATTTCTTCGCTACCTACCAGGGCAGAGAGCGGATAACCGTTTGCAATGGCCTTACCAAATGTTGCTAAGTCGGGCATAACATCGAAACGCTGTTGTGCGCCGCCTACCGATAGCCTGAACCCTGTTATTGTTTCGTCCATGATAAACAGTGCGCCGTTTGCGTGAGCCAGGTCTTTAACCTTCTGTAAAAAATAATCCTGTGGCCATTCCCTGTTCATCGGTTCCATAATCACGCAGGCATATTGCCCCGGCCTGTCTTTGAATAACCTGTGCAAACTGTCGATATTGTTATACTCAAATACATGGGTTAAGTCTTTTACAGCTTGCGGCACTCCTAAGTTTCTGCCGCTTACACCGTTTGACCAGTCATGCCAGCCGTGATAACCACACATCGCTACATGGTCTCGCCCTGTATAAGCCCGTGCAAGCCTTACCGCTCCCGTTGTAGTGTCGGAGCCGTTCTTGCCGAAGCGAACCATCTCAGCGCAGGGAACCATGTCTACAAGCATTTCCGATACTTCTATTTCAAGTTGATGGGGTAAACTGAAAATAACCCCTTCTTCCATCTGCCTTATTACTGCTTGGTCAACATCGCTGTCGCTATAACCGAGCATTATTGCGGTTAAGCCGGATGTGAAGTCTATAAATTCGTTCCCGTCCGCATCCCATAATTTTGAGCCGCTGCCCCTTTTGGCATAAAACGGAGAAACCCCGGCAGGGTAACAAGTCCGGGATTTACTGAAAGTTTGTGTTCCATTCGGGATAACTTTTAAAGCACGTTCAAGCAACCTTTCTGATTCTTGATACACCCTCCATACCCCCCCTATTGTCTTGCTAATTCGCGTGTTTTTACAACATAACTCTGCCTTCCGCTCAATACCCTCTCTATTTTGTCAAAATCCTCCTGGGTGTCTATCGAATACTTACCAACAATGTCATCCGGTATAGATGTGTCTATCCAGTCAAAATCACCGTTCCTCATGTATACCGTAACGTGTTCCCTTTCTTCAGCACTTTTAGCCAGCTTCGCGGCTATTAGTAGTGATTTATAGTCAAAGACCTCAACATCGAAGCCGTCCACATCGTTCCTGGTGTAATCAAACCCGCTCGCCAAGTGAACACTGACCACCCTGTCAATTATTTCACCTGTCAAAAGCGGGCAGTCTGCTGTTAGTCTAACAATGTAAGACGGGTTTACTTTTAATGCTACCTTGTAGAACCTATCAAGAACATCGTCAAGCGGCCCTGTTTCACATGGGATACCGTGTTTGTTGCAGTATTCGGTTATCGGTAGGTCGCTCGCCATCGTGCTGGTAGCCACCACAGCGCAGTCTAATAGTTTCGATTCCGTGCAAGCGTCATAGACCCATCTTAACAGTGGCTTCCCCGACAGGGGCATCAATGACTTGCCCGGTAGCCTTTGACTTGTCATCCTTGCTTGGATTATTGCCAGTATCAACCGGCTCCCCCCTTAAATCAAGCAGTTTTTTGTCCACCCTTATTGGCCCTATATCAAGCGGGTAACACTCACAAGCCTCGCGCAGTTGTTGGTCGCTATTCACGCCGACAATAATATAGTCCACGTCTTGCGCCAGCATATACCCGATACATGTCCTTGCATCTAATTTGGGTATCCCCTTTGCCCCTGTCAACAGTTTCCCCTGAAGGAATACGGAACGGGCGTGTATTTCAACGCCCTTTTTCCGTAGTTTAGGGAGGAAGGGGAGAAACCTTGTATCAACTATTGACATCGGTAATTGCACAATATCAATGTCGTTAATGTGTTCTTCTAACTGCTCAGGCGTATAAACAGATATGCCGCGTTTATAGTTACCTTTGCGCGGCAGTTCACCGTCCGGGTCGTGTTGTAGCAATGCGTAGCAGTCACCCTTGTAGGGTGTTTTCTGCACCACCTTAAACCCGCCGAAGTCAATATCTATGCCATAAGCAGGCGCAGTATCAATTACCTCAACCCCACGCCGGCGGGCAGTCATTAGTATTTTAGTTATCTCAGCCATCGTGGGCGGGGTATCATTCCCGTAAGGCTTACCCCATCCTGCTGTGCCTATACCTATTTTAGCCATTATAAAACCTCCGCTAACTGTTCGGGTGTCCGGGCGAAGTCACCGGCATCAAGGCCGGTGCTGTCGCTTAGTTTGTAGTGACATTCGTATATCCGTGGTTTATACTTGTTGTATAGTTCAAAGTCTGTTGTATGGTCTGAAATGCCATCTTTAAGCTGTATTTCTGTAAACTCTTTTTCATAGTCTGCAAGTGTTGCAGGGTATTTTGATACACACCCAAGCATTTGCTCAAAATCACCCAATTCATAGATGTGACCACTACTAACACTGTAAATAATC
>PWVU01000114.1 GCA_003561715.1 Candidatus Kaiserbacteria bacterium
TCACCAGGTAATAAAAAGCAGCAGACCGAATCCAATCAATACAAGAAGAACAAGTGGCCAAAGTAGACCAGCCAATACTCCCCCGATGAGTGCAGGAAACCAACCAAAAGCCAGGCCTAATAGAAAGCCCTACGAAGTAAAAGCATAAATCCAAATACCAATAAAAAATATAAATCCCACTATTACTACCCCACTAAAATACGAACCTTCAGTGATGACATTCATTGAATTAATACTACATCAAACGTTACAAGGACACCATCTAATTCCTAACGCCTAAAGCCTAATCGCCTGACCGCATCATCTTCATAAACACCTCATGCGGGATATTCACCTTGCCCATCGAGCGCATTTTCTTCTTGCCTTTCTTTTGCTTTTCAAGCAATTTCATTTTGCGTGTAATATCGCCACCATAGAGTTTGGCGGTGACGTCTTTACGAAATGCCGAGAGTGTCTTTGAAGCAATGATGCGTCCAAGTGCAACGCCTTGGATCTTGGTCGCAAATTGCTGGCGCGGAAGGACTTCATGCAACTTCTCCACCGCCGCCTCGGCCTCTTCTTGCGCACGCCTGCGCGAGATCACCCGAGTGAACGCCGGTACCGGCTCTTCAGCAACCAACAGATCGAGTCGCGTCACATCCGCTTCACGCATTTCTCCCAGCGTATACGCGATCGACGCATACCCCGATGAAATGCTTTTGAGCTTATCGAAGAAGTTGCGCATCAGCTCTCGCAAGGGCATCTCAAGCACAATCATGGAGCGTCCGTCTGCGAGTGTTTCGGTCTCAAGCACCACCGCCTCATGCTCGTGTATAAGGGGCATAATGCCACTGGTATGCTCGGCAGGCGCTATAATGCGGATATTTGCCCACGGCTCCAATATACGCTTGGTCGTACCGTGATCGGGAAATTTATGCGGTGAGTAGATCGTCTCGTGTCCGCCCTTGAGATACTCAACCTCATACACGATGGACGGCGCAGTCACAATGAGATCGAGGTTGAATTCACGTCGCAATCGCTCGGTAACGATCTCAAGATGCAACATACCCAAAAAGCCACACCGAAACCCACGCCCGAGCGCTCCGGAGGTCTCCTCTTCATACGACAGCGACGAATCTGAAAGGCGCAAACGATCGAGCGCTTGTCGCACATACGTGAAATCATCTTGACTCTCAGGATACAAGCTCGCCCACACGACCGGAACCGGTTGCTGATAGCCCGACAATGGCGCAATGGTACCTCGCTCAAGCAGCAATGTATCACCCACGGACGCCACACCCGGCTCTTTGATGCCGGTAACGATGTAACCGATCTCCCCCGCCGACAACCGCTCGGTCGCGGTCTGCTTGGGCGAGAACGTGCCCACCTCAAGCGCGATGAAGCTTTCGCCGGAAGCGGCAAATTTCAGCTTCTCTCCTTTCTTGACCGCGCCGTCAAAGAGTCGTACATACACAATAACCCCGCGATGATTGGAATACTCAAAATCGAAGACCAGCGAGCGGAACTCATCGGATTCTTTGCGGGCTTCCGGGGATGGAACGAGATCGACCAGCGCATCGAGCAGATCGCGCACACCTGCACCTGTCTTACCGGATGTTTCAAACACCTCATCAATATCGCAGTCTATCAGGCTTGCAAGCTCCAGCTTTGCTTCGTCAACGCGCGCGATCGGTGAATCAACCTTGGAGAGCACGGGGATGATCACCAACCCCTGCTCGCGCGCCATTGCAAGCACCGAGAGCGTCTGCGCCTGCACACCCTGGGTCGCATCCACCAACAGCACTACACCTTCGACCGCTTTAAGCGCGCGCGATACTTCGTAGGCAAAATCAATATGCCCGGGCGTGTCGATCAAGTTAAAAATGAATTCTTCTCCGTCTTTGGTGTGCATCATACGCACCGGCGCCATCTTAATTGTAATACCGCGCTCACGCTCAAGCTCCATTGAGTCGAGCAATTGTGCTTTCATTTCGCGCTCCTCGATCGTACCCGTCACCTCAAGCATCCGGTCAGCAAGCGTTGATTTGCCGTGGTCGATATGCGCGATAATGCTGAAATTCCTAATATTTCTCATAGAATATGATCGATACCTGCGGAGCACCAAGAGCATCGCCATGAAAATACACTGATGCTCTTTAGTGCTCGGTGGGCGACACTACTGAAATTGTGTATATGATGCATGCTGAATATTGACTGGTTTTCCCTATCCTACAGTACTTGGTGTTTTTTTTCATCTTTTTGCACTTTTGTCTTTAATCCAACATGCGACTACAGCGAAACGGAATTGTGACTCTCTATTACACATCACTCAACTTAAGCACATTTGTAGCACTCTAGACGGTCGCTTATTGTGTTACAATTTGACTGTGGCACGCCGAGAGATACATTTTACTGAAGGACTTTTGGGTATTCTCACCTATCACAGCGGAGGATGGCGTTCCGTGCATGGGTACATTAGTGGACAGCTACGACCAAAGCCAGGAGCCAGAAAATATGTGATTGACTACAAAGACGTATCGGAAAACACAATACGCACGACTCTGTATCGCCTTAGACAGAACGGACTCGTTGAACAGGAAGACGGTGAGTGGCGCATTACAAAAATGGGTAGAATATGTATAGAGCACTTACAACAACAACGTACCATCACACTCCCGCAACACACCAAACGACCAGAATCGACGCACGCCACTAAGCAGATGATCATCTCATTCGATATACCGGAATCGAAGCGCAATCTCAGACAATGGATTCGTATTGAGCTTGTGTACTTAGGATTTGAGTTACTCCAAAAAAGCGTATGGATCGGCCCCGCTCCGCTACCTGCATCATTCGTATCCGCCCTTCATGAGATAGATGCCCTCCAGTATATGAAATTCTTCCATGCTTCTGAAGCTGAAGTGATCTGATTGTAACACATTAGACGGTCGCTTATTGTGTTACAAACTGAGTTTTTATCCAACTTAGAGAACCTTTTTACGATTACTACTTTTTTAACAATCCATGCGCTTATGTGTCGAGGGAGTCCATCCACCAGTCTATTACGTCTCGGCCAAATATCTGAGCGGATGTTTTCGATTTTTTACTCTTTGCACTTTGCTCTATTTAATTCCCCGTCGGCCCTCCATCCTCCGGCACAAACGGTTTTTGTGTAAGAAATCCGCGGCGGCGCAGTGCTTCGATCGCCTCTTCCAGTTCGGTACTGTTGAGCAATTTTAAGACAAGCCCCCACACAATGAGCCCCGCAACACCCGCAACCACGCCTTGCGTGAAAATACCCACAAAGGTATTACTATCAACAACTTTGTCCATAATGGAAAGCCCGAAATACGCAACCGCGCCTCCGGCAAGAGAGGCGATCGAGCTTACCCCCACCGTGGGGCGCACAATAGCACGCACTTCCCCATATCGTCGCTGAAACAACACCATAAGCAAAAGTGCATTCACACCCATACCGACCGTAAAGGCGAGTGGCAACATCAGAACTTCCGTACCCGCCAATCCCTCGACACGTAGCAAAACCTCGACCGTCTCGCGGAAAAGGGTACTTGCGTTAAAGAGCCCAAGAAATAGAAATGCAGATGCGATCGCAACTCCCGAGGAGAGCACGTTAATGATAAGCGGAATTCGTGTATTCCCCGCCGCATAAAAACCACGCACCAAAAGCAGTATTATCATCTGCTCGATCAAGGAGAGCATGAAGAGTGCAAGTGCCGCCGCCGTAAGACGAGTATCGCCCCACCCAAACTCACCCGCCCCCAAAATGACACGCACCAGTTGCGCACGCAGAACGATCACAAACACAACCGCAGGTATCGCCCAAAAAAGTATATGGCGTGCGGCGGTAACGATCTGCGCCAAAAACGCCTCCCGCTGACCGGAAGAGAACAGCTTTGCCAAGGTCGGGAATGCCGCGACCGAGTAACTCACCCCAATGATCGCAAGCGGCACCGATTGCAAGTGCGTGGCGAGCTGGAAAACCGCGATAGACCCCACCGCAAGCGTCGAGCCGATCGCCACAAACACCAACAGAACGATTTGATTCATCGCAAGCGCGAGCGTACGAGGAAACGAGAGACGTACCACATGCCATATTTCCGCAAGATTCAATCGCATCGTAACACGTGGCAATAACCCCTGAGAGCGAATGAATGGCACTTGGATACTCACATGCATGAGCGCCCCGACCACGACACCCCACGCGAGTCCCGGCATTCCCATGATCGGGTATAAGAACAACAGTCCGCCTATGATACCGAAGTTGTACAGAACGGGACTGAGCGCGTACAACGCAAACCGTCCCTTGATCTGGGTCACCGAAGCAAGCAGGTTCGAAACGCCTAATAAAAATGGCTGAAGTAGCATAATGCGGGTAAGGGTGACCACTTCACGCTGTTGCTCTGCATCAAAGCCGGGCACGATATACGGAACAAGAACGGGCGCTAATGCCGCAATAAGAAGACTGACCAGTGTCAGCACCAGAAAGAATGACGAAAAGACGTTATTTAAGAATCGCTTTGCCTCACCATCCGTGCGATCTAATTTCTCCACAAGCAGTGGAATCAAAACGTAGATAGAGACGAACGAAGCGATCGACACAAAGAGCAAGTCAGGAATACGGAACGAGGCGTAATAGATATCAAGCACTTCGCTGGCACCGAACGAACTCGCAAACAACCGGTCCCGTATGAGCGCGAGCAGTTGTGAAAGAAGCGCAAACGCACCCAACAAGTACGCGGCCTCATGAAGACCGCGCACTTCCCTTCCCAGCAATCGTGCGATACGCGCTACCATAGGGTTTCTTACTCTGTTATGACATCTTCCATTACCTCAAGGTCTGGATCGGCTTCTGGAATTGGCAACTGTGACAATTCTCGCACATCCGGCTCCGGTAACTCGGGCGGCGCTTCGATGACCGAACCATCAAATGGGTTGAGTCCCTCGCGCATATTGGCAATGATCGTACCGAGTTCTGTAACATCAGGGTTGAGCTCTTGAATGATCTCAAATTGCTCAATGGCCTCATCGCGCCGATCGATCCAGTAATATGCAAGACCTAAGAAGTAGCGCGCATTGGCGTAGTCGGGAGCGAGCACGATAGCACGCTCAAGCGCATTCACAGCGCGAACATATTGCGAATCACTGTAGCGCAGAAGCCCAAGCTGAAAATGTACGACCGGATTATTTGGAGCAAAGGTCACCGCCGCTTCGACTGAGGCTATCGCCGCCTCGATATCATCTTCCGAAAGCTGTACTTGTGCGAGCAAGAACATGGCATCAGAATAATTTGGACGCAAGCGAAGAGCTTCCGCAAGCAAGCGCTTCGCCGCTTCGGTATCCCCGACGACCAGCTCAAGTTGCGCTTGCTCAAAGATAATTCCCGGGCTGTTGGGACGCAAACGAAGAGCTTCATCATACGCGCGCCGGGCATTCTCAAGCGCACCTTCTATTTCAAGCGTTGCGACGAACCGATAGATCTGCGCCAACTGAAGCCAATTCTCATAGCGATTCGGATCAATCGCAACCGCACGATCGGCACTGAGTACCGCTTGCTCCAAAGTACTCTGAAACAAGTTGCGTACCTCATCATCCGGATCCGGATACTCTGTCATAATCTGGTTCATACGCGCTTGCGCAACCACGGAAACCAACCGATGATGTACATCACGCTCTTTAAGCGCGAGTGCGCGAGAAAGCGGCTCCAAGGTGTCCTCTACATCGGGACTCTGGCTGAACGCAATGATGGCGCGTTGGAATTGTTGCGCCGCCATATAGCGCTCCGTCAAGGTGATCAACGACACGATCGAAACCAACAGCACGACCGTAAGCCCGAGTACGGTGATGAATCCCGTGCGCGGTCGCTCTCGAAATACTAGCGCATATTCTTGTATCCCCCGCTCGCGCAAACGCTGAGTCGCAATGAATATGCCGGTGAATAAGAATGCATATAGGAAAAGCAGTAGCCCCGATAGCATGAAAAATGCCAATACCCATAGATATACAGCCGCCACAAAAGAGGTGAGCATAAGCACGTAACTGACTGTGTCTGGAGTGCGTGCAAAAAGTAATCGGCGTACACCCACATACAACAGCGTGCCGAGGAATGCAAACCAAGCAAGCATACCGAGCGCTCCGGTCGTGATAAATGACGTTGGTAGTATGCCAACTCCAAAATCAAAGTCGATATTCCATGCAAACGTTTGATTCAGTATTTCAGGACGATACTGCGCCCACACTTGCGCAAAGGTGCCCGGTCCGCTTCCAAATAGGAAGTGCTCGCGGTAGGATTGCCGTGCAACTTCAAAAGTCGACTGCATCGATGGACGTACATCAAGCTGTCCCACTTGAAAGTATTGTGCGACCGATGACGTAAGTACGTTACTTACGAAGATGAACGCAAGTGCGAGCGCAAGTACCGCAAACGACGCGATTAACGCAGTCGCATTCGATTCGGTCGATTCATTCACCGCAGGCTCTTCTTGTTCAAAATTGAGCCGCATGATCCCATACACCAACGCACCCAAGGCAACTCCTCCCACTAACCACCATACCAAGGTGATGTTCGTTACCATAAGGAAAAACAGCGAAAGCCCCAACGCGCCAACCGCAGAGAGCCGTGGCGGTCGTGCCAATCGTAATCCGGTCAACGCCAGTAAGATACAGATGGTTACTAATCCGAAGAACATACCAACTGTGCTAAAAGCACCAATTGGACCTGCCTCCGGTGCAAGAAATACATTGAAGGTTGGAAACCGATCACCCAATACCAGGTGCAACAGATAAAACAAGGAAACGATGATTGCGCCACCCAGGAAAGAAAGATACGCACCTAATATAGCAGCTTTGCTCCGCAGCAGATGTACCACAAGTAAACATGCCGTCGCACAGATAAGCACAAAGCCTGCAGAATCGAGCCCGAGATGCTCTCCCGCAAACGGCAAGCGCGAACCGCTGAACAAAGTCGACAATACATACGCACCCGGAACGCCAAACGCAACCAGAAAGAGTGGTTCGATCACCACCTGTGCACGCTGTGTTTGTAAACGCGCAATAACAAAGCACGCGAGTGCCGCAATGACAAGAGCCGCTATAAAGTATGATTTAGAGAACAGAAACGGCACAAATGCCGATGGAATAAAAAAAACGGGCGCAAGCGCGATCAGCGCATACACAAGCCAACGTGCAAGCTTATCAAACAGAGACTCTTTTGTTGCTTCTACAAATTCCGCTTCTTGTACTTTTTTGTACATACTAGCTGAGTGTGAATCCATATATTAATACGAAGAATAAACCGAAAAATATTTGTACCACTATACCGCATGAAAAGCCCTACGCCCACACCGTCACACCACAAGAACACATTGTCATTCCATGAATACATGGTATAATATTACCGGTGTCAGGCAACAGCCCAGCACCACTTTTGTATAAGAAACAAGTGCAACACAGTAATGTTCTTGTGCTGAGATACACTATCTCAGCAAATGATATTTCTGTACAAAAGTGGTGCTGGGAGGAAAGTCCGAACACAGCCCAGCACCACTTTTGTGCTGAAATACCAACACATCATCAAATCTCCCCTTTTTTCGAGAGGATTCGGTGTGGAAATACTATTTCAATACAAAAGTGGTGCTGGGAGCACGGTAGCGGGTAACGCCCGTCTCGCGCTTGCAGTGGCGCGACGAGATGCGAACAGAGACGCCGAGGCGTGAAAACGCCGAGGCGTCCAGCACCACTTTTGTGCGGAAAGAGCAATCCACATCAAATCTCATATTTACATGAAATTTTGTATGTGGACAAAATTTCCATACAAAAGTGGTGCTGGACGAGTCCACTGGGTAACCAGTGGGGTGAAACGGCTAAACTCTAACCTCTGTGCAAGGCCGTGCTACCCGCATCACATGGGATGTGATGCGGAAATGCCAAGCACAAAATGACAAGTTCCAAATAAATCACAAGCATCAAATCTCAAAAGCTCAAACCAGTAGCTTGAATATTTTGGATTTTTAATTTGGATATTATTTGCTTTTTGTTATTTTGTTTTTTGGATTTCCCGCATCGCGCTTCGCGCGATGCGGGTAGAGTGCCGCACGAGGTCGTCGGCAACGACGATCCCAGATACATTGTTGCCCATCGCCACACCTAATCCCACTGCAATACATCCCGGAAGCCCTACGTCTGCTTAATTTCAGCAAACAACGACCGGCCGATTGTGTGAGGATTAGGTGTGGCGATGACAGAATTCGGCTTATCGACACCATACTGCACACAAATGACGCGCGCCCTTTTGGGCGCGCGTCATTGTGTAGATATATTGAAGAGTGCTACCGCGCCCGCAAAAGCTCATCACGTTCGAACCGAAGCAGAAGGACACCAAGATCGGACTCTACCGACGCAAAGTCGTCGCGGTATGGGCGATACCTTGCAAGATCATACGAACCCATATCAACACGATTGCGTGCCATGCGCCAAAAAGCTCGCCGCATCGCTTCCGACTCTATCGACTCAATACGGTCAATAACCGAGTCACCGTTTGATGCAACAATGATCATATTCTGTAACATGTACGAGTCCGGGTCATTTACGGCAAACAGTTCGACCATCGGAAATACTCGTGCCATAGTGTTATATACCGAAAACAATGCCGAGGGCGGGCGTGGGTCAAGCGAACCGATGATATTGATCATAAACACTCCTTCTGGCGCCAGGCGCTCATGTGCTAATCGGAAAAACTCCTCCGTCATCACATGAGACGGGACCGAGAAGACCGATGCGAAGACATCCGAAAAAATATACTCGTACTGCTGATCGGTTCGCCGCAAATAGACGCGTGCATCATCGATAACGTACTCAAGCCGCTCAGATTCCGGTACAGTAAAATACGTATACGAAATCCGCGGAAGGATAGGTTCGATATCTACCACCACAATATGGGTATCCTCGGTCGCATCATACAGCGCGTGCGCCTGCGATGCCGATCCGCCCCCCAGAAACAGTGCCCGCTCCGGCTTGGGAGCGTAGAGCAAATGCAAATCTTGATACAGAGCATAATCGAAAATAAGACGACCGGTCACCAGGCTAATACCTGATGATAATCCTCGGTCCAATACGAGAATGCGCGCCGGCTCGTTTCGATACTTGGTATCAAGCACCGATACGGTCTGATACACCCCCTCTTCCTGATGGACAATAGTACCCGCATAGGGCAAGGGAACTGTTACTCCGTCTACCTGTATCCCGTAGCCAACCCCGGACACCAATATCCACGCAAGAATGATCGAGATACGTGTGCGCCGTTCACTGCGATACACCATCCACCCGACACCACCCCAAAAGATAAGGATGAGCGAGAGACAGATCACGGTCCATGAAATAGCATAGTTTGGTATCAGCCAAAAACCCGCGGCGATACTTCCGGCAATGCTACCGGCAGTGGAGAATGCAAAAAGTGCACCCGCAGTCTGCCCCGCCGCGGTAATACCTCGATCCATGATCGCCAACTTGATCGCGTACGGTGACACCATACCCAATACGAACGCAGGGATCAAAAATGCGATGGTCGATCCGATCAGCGATCCCCACACCATTGAATAGGTAATCGTACTTACTGCGCTCAGTATGAGTGGCACACTGGCATAAAAGACTAATGACACAACACCTCCGATACAGATCAAGCGATAGAACGACACGCGCTCAGCTCCCCTGTCCGCATACCATCCGCCCACCAAATACCCCAAGCTTAATCCCGCCAATACGACGGTAATGACACTCGAAAAAGAAAAGATCGTACTGCCAAAGAATGGCGAGAGCATCCGAAACGCGATCGTCTCAAGTGCCAAGACCGCAAAGCCGGTGACAAAGACCGACAAGTAGAGTGCCAAGACCGCACCGCGCTCGCGCGGCGCACTGCCATGGGTCTCCATCGCACCATCCGACTTGCTGTCTTGTTCTTTTGTCTGTCCAACTGAAGTATTCATGCCCTCGGTCCTTATCACTACTCATCGCTAACGACCTGCTCCTCTGTACTCGAAACATTCCCCTCATCGCGCACCGTCGCATCCGCATCATAATAATCGAATGCAGTTGCATTTTCGGTTATTTGCACAACATCACCAACGGCAAGCTCGGCACGTGCGGCAACGCCCGCCACAACTTCAAGCACGTACCGCGCCGGCTCCTCCGGGCGAAATACGTCCGGATAGGTCTCTGGCGCAACATCTGGCGCTATGTGCACAACCCGAAATTCGTCATCAAGCCATATAATATCAATTGCATAGTTCATATCCTTCATCCATATACCATGCGTATCACTGGTCGGAAACACAAAGAACAACCCCTCTTGTTGCGCAAGCGACTCCGTGCCGGAAAGACCTTGTATGCGCGCTTGATCGGAAGCAACCACGCGCACGATGATCGACACCTCCTCACCAAGCTCAATCGAAAGCACGTCATTGTCCCCATACGGAACCGGATCTTGCGTGGTCAGCACAGGCGCCATGGCACGTTTTGAATTACCATCGATAATCACAAGGCCCACAATACCCGCAAGAATGAGTAGTCCGATAAGGAACGTGAGTGTAGTGGATCGAGAAGATGTTGCTTCGGTACTCATTGAAGTATGATTTTGCGATGACACTAAACTCCCCCGAGGAATTCTTTAGGAGCCGGCATACGTGGTGCAGTACTCTCGCAATAGCTCCGCCGCGTCAGTTAGATTCGTGTACGTACGCACATCCAAGTTGGGGTTGCCACCAATCATGGCCGAGACCCGCGCACCGGGCAATGTGCGGTGAAGACACAAGATGCGCTTGCTCATAGCCTCCGCTTGTGCAATCTCATAGCCCACACCCAAGCTTGGCTTGGTAACTTCAGCAACAATCACGTCTGCCTGGCGCAACCATGCCATATCGCGCTCGTATATCTCTTCAGAAGTAAGATCTTCACGCGCATCGGTAATACTATGCTTCCCAATATGCTCAGTAAACACTTCGCCGTATTTTTTTAGCTCGTCGATCAGCGAAAGGTAGATATCAAGATCATCACGGCCACCGCGAATTGACCCGGCAAAATAAATAGTCATACGCCGCGTATTGTAGCACACACGATCAGTAACAGTAAAATACAACCCTGCACATAAGGAATACTACAACACGACACGAAACGCGATCACTTACCGGGTAGTTCTTGGCTATGCACACACCTCCCGCGAGCGGACACACTATGCTAGGATACACGTGCCATGGACCGCGCACGCCTTGCCACATTCATCGAATCCAACCGCTTTCAATACACGATCATTGCGGTGATCGTGCTGAACGCAATTACACTCGGGCTTGAGACCTCGCCCACAGTCATGAACGCGATCGGCCCGACCTTGCTCACCCTCGACAAGCTCTTTATCGGCATATTTACGATAGAGATCGCGCTCAAGCTCTACGCGTACCACTTCTCATTCTTCCGCAGTGGGTGGAATGTGTTCGACTTCACCATTGTCGCGATATCACTCCTTCCCTTTTTGCAAGCATTCTCGGTCTTGCGCGCACTGCGCATCTTGCGCGTGCTGCGACTTATCTCGGTCGTACCGGCGTTCCGGCGAGTCGTGCAGGGATTTTTTGATGCGCTCAGCGGGCTTGCCGCGGTCGGCAGCGTCTTGATGCTTGTCTTCTACGTGTTTGCCGTAATGGCGACCAAGCTGTTTGGGCGCGAATTTCCCGAATGGTTTGGGTCGATCGGTGCATCGTTTTACTCACTCTTTCAGATCATGACCTTGGAAAGCTGGTCGATGGGCATTGCGCGGCCGGTGATGGAGGTCTACCCGCTCGCCTGGCTATTCTTTGTACCATTCATCCTCATCACCACCTTTGCCGTCCTGAACCTCATCATTGGTATCATTGTAAGCTCAATGCAAAATATTCAAGAGGCGGAAAAGAAATTGCTCGAAGACGAATTCCGCGAGCAACACAAACACACCGAAGATATTGAACATACGCTCGCGTCAATTGAGCAGTCGGTACGGGACATACGTCAACAGCTTATCAAAAAACGATAGTCGTTATCGCTATCGTGTTGTCCACCCTTCGCTCTCTCCAACACTCTCTGCGGGCAACTGCGAAGCAGCACCGGGCGCATACATCTTCTGTCGTGCCTCATGAACAATATCCGCCGGCACCGAAGGATTTCGAGACAACCTATCCAATAACAAATTTTTATCTTTTTGTGCACAATCAGGGCTATAACTGCATTGATACTCACGCCCCAGGAGTATCCTGAATATATGTTCGGGCGTTTGGGTATTTTCCGCCAAGTAGTAGTCAACGTATTGTTCCTCCCGTTCGATAAGTTTTTCAAAGACATCCGGTGGACTGTTGCGATTGTGTGCCAAGCTCCAGTCGATCACCGACTCTTCGTATGCAACTAAACGACTCAGCACATGCACTGGAGTGTTGGGATTGCTCGCCACACTCGAAAGAACATACATACGCCAAACTTGATCCATTCCGGGAAAGTCAACCTCAGCTAAAAACTCGAGAGTTTCCGAGCGTGTATGTTCATGACTCGCAACAAGTCGCATCACGGCAAGTCCGCGCGATTGATTCTCACCCATGATCGGGAAATACGAACCCATGGGTTTGAATAATTTCGGGTCCTCGATGAGTGCGATGTCATGGAGCAGCTCTGATGAAGCCAAAGGGTGTTGGGCGATCATACCCAATACAAACTTGTTTCTATTCAGTGGACCCGCTTCAAATGCATACTGCAATTCTTCAAGAGTATCGATGGTTTCAATATGCGCGGTGACACGAATAAGTGTCACTTGATAAACTGCGGTAACGACAAATAGAAGCGTGAGCCCTGCACCAATACATGCCGCAACGATCGCTTTCCAACGCGACACCGAGATCTTTGATCGGTACCAGAGAACGAAATACGTAACCGACGTACCAACAAGAAAGAAATATATGAAGGCAAGGGTAAAGGGTATCGGAAGAAATAGTATGCCAATGCTCGCCGTCGACGAACTGGATTGATTGATGACGTGCAACTCGAGTAATACGATCGCCACACCGGCAATCAAGCCGCATACTACGCCAGCTCGTTTAGGAGTTATCAGTGACATGAATGAGTTTGGGAATACACGTACCAATTGCGAATAGCATAGGCCTTACAAACATCATGCGCAATATGTATTACTCACACAATATGCCTCGATAGTACTAAGCGACTCGATTAATCCCGAATAAGCTGCTTCGTATACCCCATCTCCACGAGTTTTTCATATGCGCTCCACACCTCTTCAGGGATATCTTGCGGGATTTGGAATCTTCGTTCGCGCAACGGGTATTCTTTAATGCGCTGGAGATCGCCCA
>PWVU01000065.1 GCA_003561715.1 Candidatus Kaiserbacteria bacterium
ACCTATTTTCCTGAGCGCTTAATCAACGCCGCCAATCGGCTTTTCTTGCGGCTTGCGGTATTGTCCTTGATAACCCCGCGCTTTGCTGCTTTGTCGATCGCTTTGTAGGCAGTTGAGAGCGCCGCTTGCGCTTTCTCGGTCGCACCCTCAGCAACAAGCTTCTGGATGTCTTTTACCTCGTCACGCATGGTACGCATGCGGCGCAAGTTGAAGACGCGCTTTTTGAGCGATTGCTTGTGGGCTTTTTTTGCATTTGCGGTAATTGCCATAGTGGGGAGATTGTAGCACACATTTATAACTTCGCAATATCTCGCTCAAACCCCGCGTGCGCGCTATGATAGAGCCATGATCGCGCATCTCTCAGGCACCGTCCTCGCACACGGCGCAAACTCCCTGATACTCGATGTGAGCGGCGTGGGCTACCGCGTCTACACTAGCGTATCAGTCATTAGTGAGCACCCGCTTGGCGAGCGCGTATCACTCCACACGCACTTGGTCGTCCGCGAGACGGCGCTTGAGTTGTTTGGATTCTCACATGAATCAGAAGTGCGTTTTTTCGAGCTCTTGATCGGCGTATCTGGTATCGGTCCGCGCTCGGCGCTCGCCATTATGAATCTCGCGCCCGTTGATACACTTGCCGGCGCAATTGGCCGAGGCGACACATCGTATCTGACCAAGGTCTCTGGTATCGGGACAAAGAATGCGCAGAAGATTGTCGTCGAGCTCAAAGACAAACTCGATGCTGCGCCCATTGACGAGGCAGGTGGTACGATGGATGCTGACGTTATCGACGCGCTGACCTCGATCGGCTACTCGCTTCCTGAGGCACGGCGCGCGCTCGCCGCTGTACCCGCCGACATTACCAACACCAGCGCACGCCTCAAAGAAGCAATCCGGCAATTGGGTTCTCAAACGTGATGTATTTGTTATCAACCTCATGTGTACTTCATGGAATCTGTACTGCGCATACTCAAAAAAATAATCCCAGCTCGTTTGTTTGAAACGCTCCAACCGGCGTACCACTACACGCTCGCATTTCTCGGCGCGCTTCGGTACGGATTTCCTTCGCGCAAGCTCGTTGTTATTGCAGTCACCGGCACCAAAGGCAAATCGAGTGTGGTTGAGATCGTCAACGCGCTCTTTGAAGGCGCGGGGTACCAGACCGCCTGCGCAAGCACGATTCGTTTTAAAGTTGCCGACGAGAGCGAACCCAACCTCTTCAAGATGACGGTGCCGGGGCGCTTCTTTATGCAGCATTTCTTGCGGCGCGCAGTCGACGCCGGCTGTCAGTACGCGATCGTTGAAATGACCTCGGAAGGTGCACGCCAATTTCGCCACTCGTTCATACAATTCAACACCCTTATCTTCACCAATCTCACACCCGAGCATATCGAGAGCCACGGCTCATTCGAAGCGTACAAAGCGGCAAAGCTCATGTTGCGCGATGCGCTCCAAGAGTCACCCAAGCCGGAGAAGCGCATCATAGCAAATCGCGACGACGAGCACGGCGCTGATTTTCTCGATGTACCATCGGCTGAACAACTCACCTACGGCATCAAAGACGCCGAGCCATATGCAACGACCGAGCGCGGTGTTCTTATTACCTTCCATGGCACCAGTATTCACTCGCCCTTGGTTGGTGTCTTCAATATTTACAATCTGCTTGCCGCGGCAACGTGCGCCTACAGTTACGGCATTTCTAAAGAGCAGATCAAGGCAACACTCGAGAAATTCTCGCTTATTCTGGGGCGCGCAGAAAAAGTAGACGCCGGGCAAAAATTTAACGTGGTTGTCGATTACGCGCACACACCCGAGTCGCTTACTGCGATATACGAGGCATTTCTGGGACGAAAGATCTGCGTCCTCGGTAACACCGGCGGTGGACGCGATCGGTGGAAGCGACCAACCATGGGAGGCATTGCCGATCACTACTGCGACCATATCATTTTGACCGATGAGGATCCCTATGATGAAGACCCGCGCGCGATACTGGATGAGATGGCGGAAGGAATCACCGCACATACGCCCGAGATCATTCTCGACCGGCGCGAAGCGATCGCGCGCGCTATACGTCTTGCCGAGCCAAAAGATACGGTACTTATCACCGGCAAAGGCACCGACCCCTACATCATGGGACCCAATGGCAGTAGGCAAGAGTGGAGTGATGCGAGAGTTGCACATCAAGAGCTCATTAAGCTCTTAGATAAATCATAAATTCAAAGCATCAAGTTCCAAATAAAACACAAGCGTACAAATTCCGAATGCATCGTTTGAAATTTTGGGGTTGTTTTATTGCGATTTATTTGGAGCTTGGTATTTTTGATTTGAAATTTGGTGGAACAAAATAATTCCAACAGCAACACTTACATTGAGTGACTCTTTCTTCCCATACATCGGTATCTCAATGATCGCATCCGCCAGATCAAGTACCTCGGGCGACACCCCGCGCACCTCGTCACCAAACACAAACGCTCGCGCTTGTCCGCTCCACGCATTTACTCCAGTTAACTGGAGCTCGGAAGAGCCCCGCTTTTCGATAGCGTCATCTTTTCCAGTTAACTGGCATATGGAGGTGCTTTCTTTTTTGGTATCAGTGTATTGTCCAGTTAACTGTACACTGTCCGTGTTCTTGGCGTTCTTGTTGTACTTGGAAAGCGAAGATTTTTTCTTTTCGGTTTCTATCGATGATTGATCGAGGGGGTTTGTATATGGAATGGCGCGCGGGTCTTGCTCAACGGCAATGATCTGGGTACCCAGCCCTTTACACATCCTCGCGCACGTGAGCGCATCTTCGCAGTACTCCCATGAAACGGTCTGCTCCGCACCAAGCGCAGTCTTGGCAATGTCCTTTCGCACCCGCCCAAAACGATCGATTGGTGTTGGTGTCGCACCACAGAGGTAGATCTTCGCAACACCGGCGGCATCCGAGGTGCGGAATATCGCCCCCACGTTATACGTACTGCGGATATTGTCGAGCACCAAAAAAGTGTGGTGTTGTGGAGAAGTGGGGTTGTGTGAGTGCATATCAAAGCATAATATCCTTTGCTAGTTCTGGCGCAACTGCACATACTGGAGGTTAAGTATGGCACACAGAAGAACCTGTTCAAAAAAGAAAAATCCTTCAAAGAGAAGGTTTAAAAGCAAGAGAGGGAAGAAAGGCCACCCGAACAACGGAGGGAAAAAGCGCAACCCGAGGCCCTGCCCCGGATCACCTTCTGGGAAGTGCTCCAAAACCATACACGATCTCTTGTAACTGAGGGGCTACAGCAGCGGGCGGTCTTCGGGCCGCCCTCAGCTTTTGTATATTCATGCTATACTCCCCAGCATTATGGTCAGCCTCTTCCCCGAGCTCCTCTCGTTTGGCCTGCTTGCGCCCTTTGTATTGCGCTTGGTAGTCGGCTTCTTTTTTGCCTTTGCGGGATGGGAATTGGTCGGGCGAGCACGGAGGCACGCCTCAGCGCAATCGCAAGTGGTCAGCGAAACGCA
>PWVU01000004.1 GCA_003561715.1 Candidatus Kaiserbacteria bacterium
GGTCTTGACGTCCTCTTTCTTCTGCTCTATCGATCCTGTCTGAAAGGTCTACAGACCATGTGCCGAGAGGATCAGAAAGTCCTCTAAGCGCTTTCTTAACATCTGGTTCATCAGTGCCTATAGATTTGAGAGTCTGAACATACTTGTATAGCTTTCTATATTGAGCTGCACTAGGAGTCTCGCTATACTTGAATACAGGAACTTCTTCCGGAGCTTCAACAACACCAGGAATATACGGAGGAGGAAGATCGACCTTGACAGGCATAATCCACTTCTCTTTGTATGCAAGGCACAGATTGGTCCAAGCTCTGTCTTCCTGAACTCCAAGATCTGTGAGCCTGAATACCCTTCTTTTACTTATTACAGCTCCCACCCTATTTTCAGTCTTCTTAACACGAAATAAGTTCTTGCCTTCTGGTGGAAAGAGCATTGGCTCCTGTCTAACGAGCTCAACCAATCCCAGATATCTTGCATACTTGAAATAGTGTACAAAAGAATCATATACCATGTGGCGAACTTGTTTCTTTTTAGATCTGAGCTGATTCTCCCTCTTTGCATACTCTCTATATGAGGCATACAAGTCTGCAATACACGCTTCTGTGACAGTAGATTCAGTACCACCTTGTATAAGAGGAACTTGTCCCATCAATATGTATTTAATGAGTATACCAGGACGTACTGGTGAAGCTGCTCTACCTCTTGTGGACGCTTGTTCTGTTACCATTATGACTCCTCATATACTACCTTTGCTTTATTTGCATTATTAGACTTTTAGCATAGTTTAGTACTAGCAAACATTTAAAATGTATTATAACAATATTTTGATGTATTACATTATATATTATAAACTATATTGTAGCAGCCATTTTAGCTAATACGTAACTGTTTAACTGATTACACAAGAGAGTTAGCCTATTGCTTAAGATGTTCGCTAAGATCAAGCTCAATATCATCATCTATACCCAAGAGTTGATTCTTGCGCTTCGTGAACTCCTTTTGATGATGTTCTTCTTCCTCAGCAACATGCAGATAGAGATTTATAGTCTTCTTGTCAGGATTTCCTTCACTCCCTGCTAGCAATCTTCCAGCTCTTTCACGGTATAGTCTTGCCGCTTCTTTCTCTTCCTCTATGCTGCTGTTTAGATCCGCAATCTTTTGCTTCGATACGTGTGTCTTTCGCTTCTTTTTCGAACTGGTGCTTTTGCCGGCGCTAGTGCTGGTGTTGAAGAGTTTAGATTTTCTTGTGGACTGTTTCTTTTTCTTAGCTGATAGGCGTTTTGATTTCGGACTATCTTCATCTGGATTGTCTCCGTCTGAATCGTCCTTATCAAAACTGGGCATTGCAGAGGACATCGTTCTAAATATCATAGCCATGAAGCCCATTGATATTCCGAGCGTGACTATTAAGTTGGTAGGAATATTATAAGATTGTGGTGCAGGATCTATTCCTTCAATATCTTGTACTTGTTGGGCTTCGAATTGTTCTGATTGTTCTGTCATATTGCTACTCCCTTGTTATACTTTAACTCTGGTTGCTCCCTTAATTCTTAACAAACCCTTACTTCTTAACAGACTTAACAAAGCTGACATATATTATATCAAACATATCAAATCCAGCGACGTAAGTCTCATCTGGCTGACGATCAAAATGGTTTATAAACCATTCCTCCGCTTTAACTACCGAAGGCTTATCATCTCTTTTGATACGGTAAACATGCCAAGAAAATTTGTTATTCTTTGCGTAACTGATGATCGATACCTGGTCTACTTCACCATTTGCGCAATAGAAGTGCGTAGGACTCATAAGCTCACCTCCTTCTATCTAATATCTTGCCCAAAATCTTCCAGTTCTTCCTAGTGTTATATTTACACCACCTTTCTGCGCTACCTTTTCTGCCCAGAAAGCTCTGCGTCCTTCTATCTTAACACGATAGTTGTTAGTTTCTAGGTATCTTCCCATTACGCAATCTTACCTGCGATTTTCATAATATGATAAGAGTACCTCTCTGCAGCTTGTTCACCTATCATCGGCTCTTCATCGCTCAGCTTGTGAAGCAGAGTGCTTACCTTTTCATTGTCATCAAACTTCAGTACAGCTTTGTAGAACACGAGCCAATGGAAGAGTTCATGGAAAATAGCTCTTGCAAACGGAGGTACTAATATCTTAGCATCCTCTCCCTTAAGGATAGATTCAGTATCATACACTATAACACTTGAAGCAGGTGCATCAGGATAGTCAAAGAACGCTGCGTAAGCTCCGGATCTATCAAATTCCGCATAATAGTTATTATATCTGTCTGCAGAAGCTTGATGAACTTGTCTTCCTGCTTCGAATTATAGTTGTCTATGATCAAATATCTTCGGTGGTGGTATGTGGTAATAATCACATAGTATTGTCGCACTTCCGAATATCGCAGGATCAACGACTATAGAAGCGAGCTCATAGTCCTGTTTTTGCCAGTCATTGCTGACTATCATATCAGTGATTGTTTCAAATAGCGAATAAGCAGATTTGACAACACGTCTGTTAGGATAGTATCTTGAAAATCGTCTTACAAGCCTTTCTATTGATCTTTTGTTAAGTGTTTGGTTGAACATGGTCTGTGTGAACACTCCTTTATCTATGTTTTCCTGATTATGCTAGTGTTCCTCTCATTGACTCAACAGACTTAATAACGTTAAATATCTTATTGCCTATTGTGTATCTTGCACTTCCTGCAAATAGCAGAGATGTTACACCATTATCGCGCTCTCTCATTATTATAGAACCACTGTCACCGCCTTGACATATCATATCAAAGGTCATTTGATCCTCAAATACTGCTATTCTTCCACCACCCATGTTTACTCTCACAGTAGCATCATCTACTACGAATTCGCCTGACGCAATACCTGATGTTCTGCCGCACATGATTACTTTTTCACCGATCGGTATAGTGACAAAGTTTCCTGGCACACCGTGGTGCATTATTTTGTCAATAGCGTTTTTAGGATCGCAAACCAATCCTATTGCACAGTCTACTAGGTTTGTCGGAAATGGCCTTCTTGCGTATAGTCTGGTTTTTGAACCAAGCAGTCTAGCGGTTCTATTTAGTAGTGATATTATACTATTGGCTACTTTACAATCGCTTATCGGCTCATCATCAATGTGTAGTATAGGTACGAAATCATGAAGACGGGCTACTGTATCTTCTTCTGTACCTCCATCAAAAGGACCGGGTTGATAAATATGGTCTCCTATCTTAGCTTTATTGGTGTTAGCTATCACATGATTGTTTGATAATATAAAAGGATCTCCATTCTTGTATATTATCATTCCAAGAGTACCTGCAGTTACATCTTTATGAGCGATGCTTATACCACCAAGTATCGGACGATATCTGGCTCTTGTTTCTTTTGATAGTACTGTAGAATCATCTGTGCTCATGATAGACTCTGCTAGTGCTTCTCCTATATCAGAAGCTGTTTTGCA
>PWVU01000044.1 GCA_003561715.1 Candidatus Kaiserbacteria bacterium
ATATCGAGTATACGACAGAAATGTAATTACGCAAGCGGGAGCAACCACAAGCGTGGTATTCATGGAGTGTTCACCTCACTGCGCTATAGTTTGTAACATAACGCCTGAAGCTGGGGGCAGTTTCATTTATTGGGGACGTTTATTACTAGCGAACAGTAGTAGCAAAACAGAAGTGCTAATTACCATTTTAATTTCAAAACGTATGAATCAAGATAATCGAGACTACAATACAAGTACATATGATGATCCGAGCAATACAACGTATGTATGGTATATCGCCGGCGTATTGGTATTACTTATTGTCATGGCACTCGTCATAACTGCAATTACGAGTGCTGGTGGAAACAATGTTGCAATGCTTGACGACGAAACGGAACAACGGCGAGTTGGTTCGCAGATGAATACACAACCAGATACACAACGCGAACAAAGCCAAGCATTCGGAATTGGCGGTGGCAATGTCTCGGTGAGAGATATAATCGGTGACCCTGAGACGTTTGAAGGAAACTCAGTTATCATCACTGGTTCCGTCGATGAGATACTTGGTAACAATGCGCTTGTGTTACGAGAGGGATTGCTGATGAGCGAGATCACTGTCTTCCATAGCTATCAAACACTCATGAGTGCAATACCGCGCGATATCAGCGACGGAGCTGAGGTTGAGGTGCAGGGTGAGGTCTGGATGTTCAATCGAGACGATATTCAACACCGACTCGGCATAACTTTCCCAGACGACATGTTTGCCAATTGGGATAACGATGAGCCGGTTATTATAGCGGAGTCGGTGCGAATGGTTGAGCGAGAGTAGAGCGCGTCTGAGAACTTCAACCACTCATGATTCTCATTTTTAAAACAGCTGGCATATGCCGGCTGGTTTTTGAGTCTGAGATCATTTTCTGGGAAAAGGCAGCGACACGTTGTCAGAACCACTTAGCAAGCTTAACTAAAACCGATCGGGCACGGGGCCACTTCCAAATTGCGCATGATGAAGCGAGAAGTATGACTAATGCGATACTGCCCGTTTGAATATCGGACTCGAATATGGGACGTCCTTGCACAATTGCCCACGCAATGATACCGGTGACCATTGCCGATCCGAGCCAGAGTAGCGAAATAATTGCCGCAGCTAGATATGTGAGGTAATGCATGTGTGATGGTAATGGCTGATTAAATTAGGCACCAGAAATACCGATCTTCTGCCGCACCACTCTCATCTTCTCCCCTGCAATTTCCTTCGCCTTCGCACTTCCCTCTTCGAGCACTTTACGCACATCGTCGTCGGAGATCGAGACTCGGCGCTCGCGCATGGGGGCGATGACGGATTCGATGTCTTCAATGAGCGCTTCTTTGAGATCTTTATACTTCCCTTCTTTCTCGGCGTAGAGCGTTTCCAATTCCTCATCTGATTTGAAGAGCTTGTGGACGGCATAGACATGCTCGGGGCGACCGGCGCCTGAATCGGTGACGATCGACATCACCGCTTTGGCAATTTCATCTTTGGTGCCAAAGAGGGGGATGGTATTCCTGTAGCTCTTACTCATCTTTTGTCCGTCGGTGCCGGGTACGGTCGCAACCGCATCGTGAATCAGTTCTTGAGGAGCTACAAATGTTTCTCCGTAGGCAAGATTGAATTTTTTCACTGCTTCTCGCGCGTACTCGACATGCTGGCGCTGGTCGGCACCCACAGGAATAATTTCGGCGTCGTACAAAAGGATATCCGCCGCCATAAGCATCGGGTAATTGAACAGACCCGCGGTCGGCTCTATTCCCTTGGCTACTTTGTCTTTGTACGCGTGGCACTGCATGAGAAACGGCACGGTGACCAAGCACTCAAATATCCAGGCAAGCTCGGTGTGCTCGGTGACGGATGATTGTTGAAATAAGAGCGCTTTCTCGGGATCGATGCCCACCGCAAGGTAATCACGCGTATTTTCAAGAATGTTATTACGTAACCTTTTTGGGTCGCGTGCAGTTGTGACCGCGTGATAGTCGGCAACCATTATGAAACTTTCATACTCTCCATACATTTCATAAAATGGTTTGATCGTTGCGAAATAGTTGCCAATATGAAGCGTCCCTGTGGGCTTCAGACCTGTCAGTAGACGTTTTTTTACGCCTGTGCTCGGCGCGATCGCAGAGTGTGTCATAGTGCGCATCAGTGTAGCAAATATGCACGCAAGAGCAATTGTGCCAAGTGAAATGCTCAGCGATGTAGGCCGAAGCATACTTATCGGTCTTCGCGTCCTTGCGCTTCCCTGGGGAGCGGAGCTGACTCACGCAAGAGATCAAGCACTTTTGGCTTGTGAGCACTGTCCGGCGGACCTTCCCCAATAGGTAGTGAGATGAAGAATGTAGTTCCTTTGCTATCTTCGGATTCGAACCAGATCGATCCTTTATGCATGTTCACAAAGTGCTTCACAATGTACAAGCCCAGCCCCGTGCCCTGGACATTTGCGGAGTTGGCATTGCCTGCACGGGTGAATTTCTCAAATAGCTGTGCTTGGTCTGCTTTCGGGATGCCGATACCGCTGTCGGAAACTGCCATAGTGGCGCATTCAGTAGTGCATGTGAGTGCTACCTTCACCCACCCTTCCTTGGTGTATTTAAGAGCATTATCGATAAGATTGTTGAGTGACTGCTTGATCTTGTTGCGGTCAGCATGGACGATCACCGGTTCTTGCGGCTCAATAGAAAGGTCAAGACGAAGACCTCGATGCTGTGCCACAAGTGCATATTCATCATACGTGTTATGCACCAATTCACGCAGATCGAACGTTTCTTTATCGAGTTGTATTCTACCTTGTTCGATCCGGGTTACATTGAGGAAATCATCGACTGCCACCGACATCGACTTACTTGAGCGGAATATCTTTGCTACGGCATCTTTGATCTCGCGACTGGTCGGACCGTAACTTCCTTCGAGGATAAGTGATGCGTAACCGGAAATGGCGGTAAGCGGACTGCGCATTTGGTGGCTTGCGATCGACACGAACTCGGTTTTCATGCGATCGACTTCGGTCAAACGCTCGTTCATGTGTTTGAGACTACCTGTAAGCTGCTCAAGTTCTTCTCTTTGTCTCAATTCACTTCGCGCTGTTAGTATCAGCTTTGTTCCAAGAATGCCGAACAGAACAAGTGTAATCAAAATTATCGGTCTTGCAGTTGACATGCTGTCAAGAAAAAGAAGCCCTAAGAGAAGCAGCCACAACGATATGGTCAGCGCCTCGGTAGTGAAGAGTCGAACGTCAAATGATTTGAATCGAACAATGAGATAAATGATAAAGCCAAGAAAAACAGGGAGTCCGAACAGACCGTATTGCGCAACGTCCCATTCCGCAGTAAAAAATCCCACGAGATTACCCCATGAAAAAGCTATCAAAAAGAGAGTGATGCCGGTGATAAGCAATACCGCTTGCTTGCGTTTTTCTGTAGTGAGGTTTGGTATATGTCGAAAAGCAA
>PWVU01000034.1 GCA_003561715.1 Candidatus Kaiserbacteria bacterium
GTGCAAGACCGAAAAATCTAGCAATTCAATGGCAACGTACCCACGCTGCATCCAATAGTTCGCCCAATCACCGTCCTCGCCCCCTCCCGCGAATGCTTCATTGATCGGATATTGTTCCCAATGGAAATGTGGAAATGGGGTCAGACCCCAACATACAGGAAATGGGGTCAGACCCCAACATACCCCGAGCTCGGGATTGAACGGAAGTCGCAAGGTGTAGAAGAGCTCAACCACGCTGATCGAATACGTGATCAAAAACGAGGTTGGTATACTGATGACCTCGGCAAGCGCAGGCGAGAGAAAGCCCGCGGCGATCGTTGCAAACCCGAAGACCATCACGACCGGCAACACCACCAAGAGCGCAATATTTGCGGGCAGCATGCTGAATGAAAAGTTACTAAAGTAAAGGACGGTGATGGGGAGCACACCGATCTGCGCCGAGAGTGTGATCGCGCAAATGGTACGCCACGCAAAGATCCCGTCGGTTGCAAAAAACGAGAAGCGCTGGAAGAGGGGCGCAAAGTAAATGATCGAAAACGTTGCCACGAACGACAGCTGAAAGCCAATATCAAAGACCGGCGCTTTTGGATTTGCGAGTGTAAGTATGAGTGCAGCAAGCGCGAGCGCATTGCGCGGATTGTAGGTTCGGCTTGTATGCTTCGCAAGTCCAACCAAAAACGCCATCATCGATGCGCGTATAGCAGAGACCTTAAAGCCTGTAAGTGCAACAAAAAGCACAACCGTGAAGAACGTTGCGGCAAATGCTGCGCCTTCGCGTTTCAGAAACGCACGCCTGTATATCGCAAGCATAATAAAAACGATAATCGCCATATGGAGACCAGAAAGCGCCGTTACATGCATGGTGCCGCTCAATGACAGCTTGTTTAAAAACTCACGAGAGAATTCGTCGCGATTGCCCAAGAGAATGCCATGGAGAAACGCGCTGTGCTCTTGAGTGAAGTGTCGGTTGAGAATTGCCTGAATGTCGGCGCGGACATTTCCGAGCGCGTGCATGATGGGATTACCTGCACGCCCTTGTATTTCGATCTCGGGATAAAACAGTGTGCCCGCAAGGCGATGATTCGCCATAAACCTGCCGTATGAATCATCGGGTGGCGGCGCAACCCGCCCACGAGCATGCACTACGTCGCCATAGGCGAGCAGCGGGTATTGCTCCATATATATAGTAAGGCGTACATGGCGTACCTGTACGCCTGCGATCGTTTCAACGCGCACACGTGCCGATTGATGAGAAAGCCCTCGACGCGGTTCTTCAATCACACTTCCGGTGATTTCGATCGTGCCGTCGGATACTTGCAGGGCCCTGTGGTAACGTGCGTCATCAATTGCGTAGTAGAGCGCGCCCGCCATCAGTGCGACTGCGGGCAGAAGCGCAACAACAAACCGCACGCGCAACGCAAATGTTGCAACAAGCGCACCCATCAGCGCAATCGCACCCGTACCAATGGGGGCAAGTCCCGCCCCGCCTATGATTGCGCCGAGCACAAACCCCGACGCACCCCAAAAGAACGCATTGTAGAGTGGCATAGCAAAACTTCATTTCGGACTTTTGCATTTGGACGCAGTCCACAGGTTCGGAAGCGAGTGTGCGCAGCTTTTGAAGGGAGAAATACCCTTGAGCAATATCGAGCATATTGTGAAAGGGTGAGATGCTCCGTATCGCAAGTCTCATCGAGGAATTTTGTGAGCTTTTCGAACAAAAGGTCCGATGAGTGGACAGCTTCTGTAAGAAGAGAGAGACAAAAGCAACGAAGGAATGCGCCGAATGCGAAGGTCCGATAGGTGCATTGTATGGTATCGTATAGGCATGACCAGTGCATTTATGCACCTGCGTGAGCGTCTTGGTGCGCGTACCTATGATCTCGCCTTGATCGGGATTATCACACTTGTCGCACTCCTCTCCTTCGCGCTCGGCTACCACGCCGCAGAGCGTGCGCAAGATCCGGCACCTATTGTAATTGAGCTGCAAGGGGAGGAGTAAGGTTGTTACGAGAGCAGTTTTGGTGCTTTGAATATCACATACGTCGCCCACCGTACTCGTCTCACATAATTGTTGCGAATCGCAAAAGTCGATGCTATACTGGTAGTGACGGTATGTTGGCGGTCATTGGTTACTGTCGTTACTAGCTATTGTTTATAAGCAATTAATCATACTAAAACATATGACACACACACTACGCACATCGATACTCTGGTTTGCGGTCGCACTTATTGCGGTCGCGGGATTGGCAATAAGTGGGTTCGCGTTTGCAAGCAACCACTTTGCGACTCCCGATCCCTTTACACAGGCAGAATTAGACAATAACTGGGAGGCAGATCGCTATTTCCCAACCGACGGCGTCACCTCGGTCTCCGCGTTTGCGCGCGATGATGTTGCGCGACTTGGTGTTGATAGCACCGAGACTCAAGCGGACACCTTCCAACGTACCGAGGGCATTAAGACCGTGGGTGACCAAAACTTCGGCGACGCGGTACAGGTCGATCTGTACATCGATGAAGATTGGCAAGACAAAGCGGTCCGTGCCGGTTTCTGGGTCGTGGGCGATGATGGCGACGAGAATACCACCGGATCGGCGTCACGCGATGACTGGTTCGTCATCCTCGAATTTGTAAACCTTGAGCCGAGCACTTCGGGTGATTCCGCGCAGGGCGACCACGAGGGTTGGCGGTATTGGGACTCGTCGATTGGCTGGACCAACCTCGATACCGATTTCGCGTATGGCGAATGGGTAACACTTGGAATTGAGCTCGATACCGATGCGCAGGAATACCTTTACTACATCAATGGTGATCATGTTGCCAGTGCTTCGGGAGGTGAGAACTTCATTCGCGAGCTCTTCCTTAACAGCTACAACTATGGACTCGATGAGTTCCCGAACTTGAGCAATGACAGCTACGCCGCGCATTGGCATGTCGGCGAGGAAGAAGAGCCGGCACCCGAGGAGCCTGAAACCATCTCAGACTGTATGCAAGGTGGTTGGGAAGACTACGGCTTCCGCAACCAAGGTCAGTGTATTCGCTACGTGAATACTGGAAAGGACAGTCGGTAGTAGGCAAGACGCCTATCTGGCGCACACAAAACGCATATAAAACAAACCATCGCGGGCTTGCCCGCGGTGGGTTGCTTCTAGTTAACGATCTCTTGACAACTATGCACTTAAATGTACACTTAAATGTGTACTAAACCCTAAACCCTAAACCCTAAACCCTAAACCCTAAACCCTATGCCTATCCAAAAAATTAAAGCAACCAAAACCGCCTCACTGACCGACTTGCGCGATCCTATGAAAGTGATCGAAGCTGCCGGTGATGAGCCGATCGCAATCATGAATCGCAACAAAGTGGTGGGTTACTTCGTGCCTGAGTCAAAAACGCACATTGCTTACGAGTACACCTCGCGGGACGAGTTTAACAAGCTTTTGCCAAA
>PWVU01000013.1 GCA_003561715.1 Candidatus Kaiserbacteria bacterium
ATGCATGTGAGTTCAGATGTTCATTCTCATACGAAGCAAACAAACGGACATGCCCACGAACGCGCGCACGAGGAACGCGCGTGGCATGCGGTCTCTGTCGATGCCATCTGCGCCGAGTTGGGGACGCGTCGTGAAGGATTGTCGAGCGACGAGGCTGCCGAGCACCTTGCGCGGTTTGGTGAGAACAAGCTTCCCGAAACCAAGCCCGACAGCATTCTGCGGATCTTTTTGCGACAGTTTGAAAGTCCGCTTATTTATCTTTTGGCACTAGCCGCCGTTGTCATTTATATCATCGAGGACGATTGGATCGACTCGGCGATCATCGCATTCGTGCTTCTCTTTAATGCGGTCGTTGGCACCATCCAAGCCGGACGGGCGCAAAACACACTCTTGGCGTTACGTCGCTTTACCCAGACCAATGCGACTGTGGTGCGCAATGGGGCGGAGTCGATCATTCCCGATACCCAGGTAGTGCCCGGCGATATCATTATCTTGCAAGAAGGCGAGAAAGTGCCCGCCGATGCACGTGTCATTTCCATACATAATCTGCGCGTGGATGAAGCGGCGCTCACCGGCGAGTCCCAGCCGGTCAGCAAGCATGCCGACATCATAGAAGAAGAACACCTTGCCAACGCCGAGCGCAAGAACATGCTCTTTAAAGGGACGCACGTGGTGGGGGGTAATGCGGTTGCGGTCGTGGTGGGTACCGGATTGGATACGTTGATCGGGCGCATCTCGGAAGAGATCACCGAGATCGACACCGAAATACCTCTGCAAAAGAATATTCGCTACCTTACCCGCATCATCATCGCGATCGTGCTGGTGGTGGCGACGTTGATCTTCCTCTTGGGCTTCTTTGTGCTCGGGCATGATCTGCATGCCATTCTTGCGCTTTCGGTCGCGGTCGTAGTCTCCGCCATTCCCGAAGGGTTGCCGATCGTGATGACGCTTCTTCTGGCAACCGGTGTGTGGCGGATGAGCAAACAGAATGTGTTGGTGAAGCGTCTCCAAGCAGTCGAGGCATTGGGTGAGGCAAAGGTGATCGCGGTCGACAAGACCGGTACCGTGACCAAGAACGAACTGGTCGTTCAGCACGCCTATGCAGACGGCACACTTTTTGGTATTACCGGTGTCGGCTACGATCCAAGTGGTACTTTTTGTTTGGCAAAGAGGGAAGTGGATCGTGGTGCACATGCGCCCTTGATGAAATTGGCACAACTTGCGGTCTATACGTCCGACGCGCAACTGACCGAGGCGGAAGGCGACTGGAATGTGAGCGGGGATCCGACCGAGGCGGCACTCCTTATATTTGCCAAGAAAGCGGGATACGATCGCCGCGCACTGCTTGCTGATGCGCCTCGCATTGCCGAGATTCCGTTTGATACCAAACTCAAGTATCACGCTTCGCTCCATCGCACAAAGGAGGGCAATGAACTGGCGGTGGCGGGAGCATCCGAGATATTGCTTGAAAAGTCGACGACCATTTTTGAACATGGCGAGATAGCGCCGCTGACGGACGAGCGACGTGCCGAGCTTACCACCATGTTCGAGCAACTCTCGCAGGAAGGATTGCGGGTGATCGCGCTTGTGTACAAACAGCACGACGGCGATGAGATAACACCCGACGATGTGCGCGATATGACGGTTGCGGGCTTTGTGGCGATGCGTGACGCTCTGCGCCCCGAGGTGCACGATGCCATGGCATCGGCTCGCATGGCAGGCGTGCGAGTCGTTATGATCACCGGCGATCACCAAGAGACGGCGCGCGCGATCGCACATCAAGCGGGCATCTATCAGGATGGCGATCGGGTATTGACCGGTGTTGAGCTGGATGCGATGGATGATGACGCACTTGCCTCGGCACTTGAGAAGGTGTCGGTCTTTGCGCGCGTGACGCCTGAGCATAAATTACGCATTGTCCAAGGATATCGCTTGCGTGGCGAGATCGTTGCGATGACGGGCGACGGCGTAAATGATGCACTCTCCTTGGTCGCCGCCGACCTGGGCGTGTCGATGGGGAAGAACGGCACCGAAGTCGCCAAAGAAGCGTCCGACCTGGTACTGCTCGATGACAACTTCGGCTCCATTGTTGCGGCGATCGAAGAAGGGCGCAATATCTATAAGAATATCAAGAAGGTTATTTTGTACCTTTTCTCGACCAGCTTTGGCGAGGTCATCTTTATTATTGCCGCGTTGATGCTGGGCTATCCGCTTCCCATTCTCGCCGCACAATTGATCTGGTTGAATCTCGTCACCGACGGCTTTTTGACGGTCGCGCTTACCATGGAGCCAAAAGAGAAATCACTCTTGCGCGAGAAGTTCGTCCGCCCGAGCAAATTCATCGTCACCGGCTGGATGACCCAGCGTATGCTCCTTATGTCCGGTACGATGGCGATCGCCACCCTCATTCTCTTTGGTATGTACTACGACGACGATCTCACCAAAGCGATGACGATCGGTTTGACCACCATGGCGGCGTTCCAATGGTTCAAGGCGTGGAACTGCCGCGCGGAGTATCAGTCGGCGTTCACGATGGGGCTCTTTACGAATAAGTACCTCTTCTGGGCGACCTGTCTTGTCTTTGTGCTCCATGTGATCGCGGTCAATACGCCGTTCATGCAGGCGATACTGCGCATCGAAGCGCTCACGCTCGGTGAATGGCTCTTGTGTATTTCGGTTGCAACATCGACCATCGTTGTGGACGAATTGCGCAAGTACTTCCATCGCCGCAAGGATAGGAGAGAGCATGCGCAAGCGAGCGCTTCGGCATAGCACTGCTGTGTATTGCCTCACCCAACGCGCACCGAAGCTGTGATACAGTAAGTATGCGTCATTTGTACTAACACATGGATATCTACGCACTATTGATCATTTTGCATGTTGCCGGCACCATTCTCGGCGTGGGTGGTTCGACGTTTGCCGAAGTGCTTTCCATTCAAGCGCAGAGAGATGGCAAATTCACCCCCGAAGAAGGGCAGATGTTGCACGCGACCTTCAAGGTCTTGCGTGTTGGGATGATCCTGCTCCTGCTCTCCGGCTTTGGCTTGCTTTTGTACTATCGCATCATCGGCGCAACCGGGGTCTTGCTTGAGCCGATGCTGTGGGTCAAGCTTACCTTCATGTTCATCATTGTGATCAATGCGCTTTTGCTCCAAGCAAAGCTGGTGCCGTTCATTGTGGGCGGGACGCTCTCATTCGTTACCTGGTACGCGGCATTTATTGTGGGCGCGTGGCGCGGCTTTCCATACGACTACGTACCCACCATGGCGGCGTATATCGTCTCGCTGTTTGTGGTGGGGTATATCTTGCATCGCGTACACCTTTACTTTATTCCGCCTAAACAACCTGCCGCATGACCACGTTCGTTCTCATTGCACATGTGCTGGTCGGACTCGTCGGTGTCGGTGCGTCGTACGCGGTGGTGCTTGCGCTCTTGAAGCGTGACCTCGACGTGCGGTTTGCGCTGTGGGCGAGCGCGTTGGCGTTTGGTGCGTACCTTGTGTCGTATGCATTCGGTGCTTACTATTACGATGCGGTGTATAAGGCGGGCATGGAGGCGATGATACGCGCAAGCGACCGCGCATGGGTCGATCTCTTCTTTATGGAGGCGAAAGGGCGTGTCTTTTTGCTTCTGCCTTTTCTCTCGGGGGTGATCGCGGCGACCATTGCGGGCTATCATGCCAGCTTTGCCGAGCATTCCGAGCTGAAGCGCGCATTGGTCTTTGTGGCACTCGCAACCTTCTTGATCGGTGTTTTTGTCACTGCCGCGGGCGTTGTCGTATCGGGCGCCGCATAGTCAATTCACTCAATACGTATGTCTGACGAACAGCAACAACAAAACGGAGAAGCGAACGCGCATGATGCATTACAGGAGGTGCGTCAGCCAAGCGCCTATGAGCGCCTGGCATTTGCAAGCGCCATTGCCGCCTCAGTCTCGGTCTTGGGGGTGGGCATGATCTCGATCGGCTCTTTGTTCTCGGTCGCAATTGATACACTTGGCTTTTTGCTCCTCTCGGCGCACTGGATCATTCGTGTGCTTATTGTTGTCGGGGGCTTTGCAGTACTTACCGCGATACTGGATGTGCTTATTCCAAAACAGCAGGTCACAATTGCCCACACCACCCACGCACTCCACGTCCTCGTTATCACGACCGTGATCAGCGCCCTTCTTATTTTCGTTACCTTTCTGGTCATTGCAATGCGGTAATGTGTTGATAGATGTGCCACCCGATTGGGGTCATTCGCGGTATACTAGTGTTGCTACGAAGTGCGACGTCCGGTTTGTGTTGCGATAGTGTGGTATGGAGATAACTCTGCTCATTACTCTTTTTCATATTATCGGCGTGGCGCTCGGGGTGGGCGGGGCGACGGTGAGTGATCTGCTCTTTTTCCGCGCGCTTGCGGATAAGAAGATCAGTCGTGACGAGCTCAATCTCTTGCATACGCTCTCTTATGTGTTGTGGGCGGGGTTGGCGATACTGTTTCTCTCGGGCATCGGCTTCATTACCGCGCAGGTGGTTGCGACCGGCACTTCGACCTACCTTGTCTCGGCGTGGTTTTGGGCGAAGATGACGATCGTCTTTTTGCTCTTTTGCAATGCGCTTGCGATGCACAATTTCATTTTTCCGTTCATGCAGGCGCAAGTGGGGGAGAGGCTTGATCACGCAGTGATCAAGCCAAAAACGTGGCTCTTTGCAACAACGGGTGTTGTGTCGATCCTTTCGTGGTACAGCGCAATGGTCTTGGGCGTCACGCGCGGACTGGACTTGCCGTATCTCTACATCATCAATCTGTATCTTGTTCTGCTGGTCTTTGGCATTCTGGTCGCCTACGTTCTCTTTTCAGTTGTGGTGTTTCCCGCAAAGAAGTCGCTTGCGCGCAAGGTTGCGGAGCGTGTTCGTACAAAGACGACTGAGAGCGGTGCGCGTACAAAAGCCGCTACTCGACCAAGCGCCGATCACGAAGTATCTTCGCGCACAGTACGCGCGAGCGCGATCGTGGGAATGGCGGTCATTGCCGGACTCGTTATCGTCTCCGCCGCATGGTTTGCGGTGCAGAAAACAGCCGAGAAGTACGTGGGCGCAAGCGGACAAGAGCATATTGTTTGTATCACGGAGTCAGCCCCCTGGTTTACACCCGATGTACTTTCGATCGAAGTGGGCGATACGGTGCTGTGGTTGCATTGTCATCACGATAGCCATGCACAGGTGGACACGCGCGCTCGTTCTGTGTTTGCGCCCGCGAGCGCGCTTGCGCACGGCGGTCATCATCATGATGCGGGCGATGCGCATGACGATCATGCTCATACCCACGCGATCATCTCAATTGAGGGACCCGAGCAATTTGGTAGTCGATTCGATATCGTCGGGCATGTAGTCGATGGAGACGAGTATCGCTTTACCTTTACGAAGCCCGGCACCTACACATATATCAGCCCCGCGCATCCGTATATGAAAGGCATCATCGCGGTTGGAGAGTCGGCACCGACCGATTCGTTTTGGCCGCCGCAAGACGAGCGCATCGACCCGAGTGTGGGATTGCCGGAGGTATCCGGTGAGGGTGAGTTGTGGCTCAATGCGCAATTTCAGATCGTTGCAGGTCAGCGATTTCCCGGGGCGGTCGTGATTATTGATACCGACACGTGGCAGGTGCGCGATAGCGTGACTCACGAGGTATTCAGCAATCCGGGCGCACTTCACTACACGCCGACCGATGTGCGCATGCTCCAAGCCCATGCACACGACGAAACGCTTGCGTTGCTCGATCCGCTTACGCGCGAGGTGGTGGAGACGGTTGCTATAGGCACGGCACCGTTGGCGATAGCCGAGCACCCGTTTGAGGATCGCTTCTATGTAGCGCTCGGAGCTGAGGGGCGCGTGGCGGTAATTGATCATAGCGGCACCCACCTCAAAGACCTGATCGTTCCAACCGGACCAAGCGACAGTGCGATTTCCCGTGACGGACGCCGGATGAGTGTGGTTTCGGCGCTTAATGACAAGCTGACGCTTTTTGATCTTGAGACCGAGATCATTAAAGAAGTGTTCGACCTGCCCGGCCTGCCGCACGCAACGGCGATCACGCCGGACGGACAATACGCCATCGGCGCTTCGTACTTGGAAGGCTTGGTGCGATTTTTTGATACATCCGACGGCGAGTTCTTTGATGTTGCGGTTGGTACGCATCCAAGCGCGCTTGCGGCAACACCCGACGGAGCATACCTCCTGGTTGCAAACAGCGGCTCGCATGAGGTGAGTGTTATCGACATGACAACGCGCGCGCTTGTCGCTACCGTGCCCGTTGCCGCCGGACCGGCACGCTTCGCGTTTGGAGCCACACAAGACAATGGCACCTATGCCTACGTATCGCATCGCTTTGCACGGGTCATTAGTGTGATCGACATGGACACCTTCGCATTGGTTGGACAGATTCCGCTCCCCGAGGACGCATGGGGCGGGAGTGGCATTGTCGTGGTGCCGAATGGGGAAGACGAATAGATTAAAAATTGAAATTACAACATGCAAAAAGACAAGGCAAGATTCAAAAGTGAGTTCAAACAACGTATGTACGCATGGGTATTGAAACTCATTGCCTATATTGAAAAGCTACCCCACGATGTCGCATCATCGGTAATGGGTAAGCAGTTGATGCGAAGTGGTACCAGCATTTTGGCAAATTATGTTGAAGCGTCATCTGCAAGTTCAAAAAAAGATTTTACCAATTATGTTACTCATGCGTTAAAATCCGCAAATGAATCGAAAGTGTGGTTGGCACTCTTGCGCGATACCAATAAAGGGAATAAAAACGAAGTTGAGTGGTTGTTGAAAGAGGTAACTGAAATTGCAAACATGCTTGCCGGAAGCATTCTTACCTTAAAGGGGAAGCGGTAGCTTTACTTTTTGACTTGGTATTTTGCTTTTTGCGATTTTCACTTTACATTTCTTATCATGGAATTTTCAACCGAGAACATAACCCGCGAGCGCGTGAAAACAGAGCTGAGTTATCCGTTTCCGGTGACGCTTATGGTTGCGCTGTGTGTGCTGGTGGGGGCGCTTGGTTGGCAAACGTATCGACTGATAACGCACGAACCGGCGCCCGTCGAGGGAGTGGTTGAGATCGATATGCGTGTTGTACAAGGGCAGTGGCAATGGGAGCCGGATGTCATTAGCGTGCCGCAGGGAAGTGCGGTGCAACTTTCGATCACCAACGAAGACGGCTTTGCACATGGCTTTGCGATCGCCGAGCTTGCCCTCGACAGACGGCTTCCCGGTGGGCAGACCACGCTGGTTGAATTCGAGGCAGCACTTGCGCCCGGTGAGTACGATTTTTTCTGCTCGGTCTTTTGCGGGGCGGGGCATTTTGGTCAGCGCGGCACGCTCGTAGTGACGGAAGGGGTTGATACGGGTGTTGCCCCTCTTGCGGATGACAGAAGTGATATCCCGGTGCGCAATAGACAGCAGGCGATCGCGGAATTGCCGTTTGAGATGCTCGATGACGGCATCAAAGAGTTTCATTTGACGGTTGAAGAAGTGATGTGGGATTATGGTGACGGCAATCCGATCTACTCGTGGGGGTATAACGGACAATTGCCCGGCCCCGACATCCGCGTGGTCGAGGGCGATCGCGTGCGTATTCATGTTACCAACAAGCTCCCTGAGTCGACCACGGTGCACTGGCATGGTATCGATCTTTCGTGGGAAGCCGACGGGGTACCGGGGGTAACGATGGATCCGATCAAGACGGGAGAAACGTATACCTACGAATTCACCGCATATCCTGCGGGCACTCGCTTCTATCATACTCACGGCAGTCATCATGGCGATGAGCACAAACAAATGGATATGGGGCTTGCCGGCGCATTCATTGTTGAGCCGCGCGACTTTGACGAAGTGCGACCCGATCACGATGTGACGTGGGTCTTGACCGAGCGTATCCAAAGCGGCATCTTCCCGATACACGGCGCAGTCTTTCCCGCGGTGCCGCCGATTATTGTTAGGGAGGGTGATCTGGTGCGCATACGTATGATCAATGCCGGCTCCTCGACATTTCATCCGATGCATTTGCACGGGCACCAATTCAAGGTCGTAGCGGTCGATGGTAATCCCATACCGGAGGTGGCTCAGCTTACGCGGAATGTACAGCCGATACTGCCGGGCGAGACCTACGATGTTGAATTCGTCGCCGACAATCCCGGTCATTGGCTTCTTCATTGTCATGAGCTTCATCATGCCGCAGGCGGTATGATCGCCGAGGTCATCTACGAAGACTGGAGTCCTCCCGCCGATTTTCGCCTGCATGAGCATCACTAAAGCATCACTAAAGCATCAGTAGAGCGCTCGGGAAGAGATCCATCGGCAAGTTACACCTCACCTCACACCATCTCGCCGCGCCGCTTCACGGCTCACTCTATCGGTGTCCCAGCTACTCCAGTTAACTGGAGTATTTGAGAACAGCGCTCCTTCTTGCAGAGTGATGCGAGGAGCGTATAGTGAGAGCATGAGAAAGCAAGTACTCGCTATGGTGGGGGTGATAAGTGTCGCGCTGGGCGCATGGTTTGTTCCGTACGCACATGCGCAGATCGCAACGTACATGGTGGGCATCATGGATCGCATGGTCTACGAGGGAGAGACGATGCGCGTGGTATGGATCGCACCCTACGGTCGCACGGAGGTCGGCGGATGGGTCGGCGTGTTTGCGGTGGGGGCGTCTGATAGACGACCGATTCAGCGAGCCGACATTCATCCAACAGAGCAATTCGGTTATATGCGCTTTGAGATGGATCGCCCTGGTGACTACGAGGTGCGGATGTTCTCGGAGCGATACACGCGTGTTGCGGTTGCGTCGGGTATGGTGCGCGTGCGTCCCGATAGTGGTCCGAGCAGTTTTAGTGATCGCTATCATCTCTCGGTGGCGGATCGAAACGTTACCACGCTCACACCATTAGAGATCAATTGGCACGTTCCGTGGCAAAAAACACGCACGCGTCATTGGGTGGGAGTCTACGAGCGTGGCGCGGGAGATAGGGAATACGGCGCATGGATGTATATCGATCCGGTGGGCGCTACCCGAGGCACCGCTGAATTACAGATACCCGATCCGGGGAGGTACGAGGTGCGTCTCTTTGAGGGTTCGGGATACACCCGCGTTGCGGAGCTATCGCAAACGATCACCGTGCGCCATGCCGACCCGGCGCAACCTTCCGGTACGTATCGCCTGCGTTTCGATCGCACGACCGCGTCCCCGGGTGATATGGTGCGTATCTCATGGAGCGCACCCGCCGGGCGTGGTTCGCAGGATTGGATCGGGTTGTATGAGGTTGGCGCGGGTGACCGACAGCACCATAGCTGGCAGTATGTGAGCGGTGGCGCATCCGGCTCGATCACCATCCGTGCGCCCGGTCGTCCCGGCACCTACGAAGCCCGCTTCTTTTTGAATAATGGCTATACCAAAGTGGGCGAGTCATCAAATCGCCTCATTGTTCGTTAGTGTCGTACCTGTGAATAATACCGTTTTATCCCCGTGCTTCGGTGATACTATTGTAAGATGGAACGGTTACTCGCTTTTTCAAGCACAAAAACCATTATTCGAATCATTGTCATTTTTGCTGTACTTTTTGTGGTCTGGATCATTGGTTTTCGGATGGGATACCATACCGGTGAGTCACATAGCTTACAAGTGAGCAATCTCACTGGGCAGGAATCGCTACAGAAAGACACCGTACCAACCCGGGAACCCCCAAGCAGTCCAAACACAAAAGAGTCGGTAGTTGTAACAGACGCCATAGACGCCGGAGATGCCGAATCCGAGCTTTCTCTTCGTGCAAGAGTACAAGAGCGACAGTTCGAACATCGGTTTACCGAGTTTGCGCCAAGTAACAGAGACTGGTGGGCTTGGTATCCGATGCATACAAAGTCGTTTAGCTTGCAGGGTACCGAGGGTGCCATAGAGCATGCGTGTCGTGTCATTGACTTGGTCTGGCTTACCGAAGATAGTCCGGCATGTTTGGGAGAGTCGGTGCTGTATGTGGTGTGGAATGGTGAGCGGTATGGTATAGATACTCACATCAGCCCGACACTGGATGAGCATGTTAGCTTAAGCGCGATCGCGTTTACCGAAGGTTCACGTCGGCATATTCTCGAAAGCGACAAAGCGGAGGCATATATCCTTGTAACACTTGATCCGCATGTGTGTCGTGGCATCGATGGCGTATGTATCTATACGAATGTACTTAGCTACCGTGTGTCTGTGCCGAGTATGGAGGTTCATAGGTATGCGGATGTTGCCTCGGCTCAACATGGTACTCGTACATCTCGACCCAACTACGTGTCCACATTCTCATATCTAACGGAAAACTTTTACTGGAATGAGTCTGGAACAAAGGGAGTTTTTTCCGTACCCTGCCCGGCAGGATGTCCGGCGGTGCTGTTTGAAGGATTTGATGTAAAGACCGGTGAGGTCGTCGAGTTACTTACCGCGCAAGAAAGCACGTCAGCAGGCTTGAGTGATCATGGGGCAGATATCATTCCTGAGTGGGTGAATGAGAACACCGTGCGCTTCGGGACGATTGAAAAAACGTTCTAGCGCCACAATTTTTGCTGAACTACCGATCGAACAAATAGATCAGATACTTGTCGATATCGCGTTGACTCCAGTCGTAAAAGAATTCGCCGCGACGGTTAAGGTCGCGTGCCAAGCGCACACCGACGAAGCGCCAATGCCATGGTTCGAAAATAAAGTACTCGTTGCCGGGTGGGTAGGAGAGGATAAAGCCATGGTTGTGCGCATTGCGCAGGAGCCACTGGTACGCATCGGTTTCTTCAAATCCATCCAGTCCGCCATTCAAACCTTCTGTAGTGAAGTCGACCGCGGTGCCCAATTGGTGCTCGGAGTACCCCTGATCGGCGGAGAAGGTGTTTGCGGTGCCTGCACCATAGCGAACCGTGTAGCCGGTCTTGATGTTGCTTTGTTCGGTAAATGAGCGATACCCCGAAGCAACGTACAGTCTCACGTTATCACGTTGCGCCGCACGCAGAAGGCGCTCCAAAAAGGGCCACGCCTCGGCATGAAAGCGTTGCACGCGACTCTCGTCGTAGATCCAACGACTCGGTACTTCGACCAGTCGCTCCGGCTCATAGTGTTCGTTCAGAAAAAACACACTTGAGTATTTTTGTAAGAGGCGCGGATCGGTGCGCGTAAGGCGCTCCAGATCGCCCACTGTGTCGGTCACTCGCTCCAGCTCGCGCTCCAACGAGCGTGCCACTGAGCGCTGTTCATCCTCAAGCGTTGCCAAGAGCTCGGCGTTTTCCAATTGCATTTCGCGCAGGGCATCGGTGATCGTGCGCAGTTGAATTTCAAATGATTCATTCAGTTCCTGTTGTGCGTCTCGCGAGGCGACGAGTTCGGACGAAAGAGAAGAGATATGTCGTTCACCATACAGATACAATGCTCCCAGCCCGCCGATGATCAGAATGCCCAGTACGCCCAACGTTACCGGTATCAGCGAGATAGAATGCGCATGTCGTGTCTTTCTTCTGTCGGGCGGCTCCGTGTGTGTATCGGGTGTAGTGTGGTGGTGCTGGTGTGTCGGCACAACGATGCGCTCTTCGTAGTTGTGATCCTCGCCGTTGTGCTCTTTGGAGTTGTGTTCAATGGTACTCATGTGCGTGATCGTTGATACGTGTAGTATATCATTTTTCGATACGCGCGTTTGGTAATTCGGCGGATACGAATGCGCGCGCCCTAGGGCGCGCGCATTACCCACCAACCAATCAAGCGTGTATCCTACAGCATATCGATCAACTCCACATCAAATGTCAGCGTCTCACCTCCCAAGGGGTGCATGTCCGGATCTTCGCCGTAGGCGAGTGCGGCGGGAATGATAAATCGGTATGTTGACCCGACCGTCATGAGCGGAATGCCTTCTTGCCAGCCGGGAATAAGACCTTCAAGCGGAAACTGGATCGGCTCACCGCGGTCGAATGAGGAGTCAAAGACCGTCCCGTCGGCGAGCGTACCGTGGTAGTGCACCTCGACCACATCCTCAACGCTTGGACGCTCCTCACTCTCTCCTTCGCTGATCACGGCGTATTGCAGTCCCGACTCGGTGGTCGAGAACGTAAGTTCGTCATTGCTTGGCCCGGTGTATACGTCAGGCGGCTCGGTGGGCAAGGGCGCAATGCCGTTGTCCGGATACGGTGGCACATCGTCCATATCGAATACGACTTCCTCGGCGTCCCTGGTATACGTGGTGTACGCGAGTACGCCGCCGATCAACAGTATCAGCACGCCCGCGATGATAAGTGAATATTTCATATACGATGCAGTATACCCAATACGCATGCATGCATCAAATGCACGCCGGTAGGACCATTTGGATTGCGCGATGTGGTTTATCCACCCCGTGCTATACTCTCGCGATGGAATGGTGGTTTTTGGCGGCTGTAGGCGGCGCGATCGCAAGCGGTATCGGCGCATTCACCATCAAGGTGGTTGCAAAGAACGGCTACGACTCCGAGCTGTATATTTTTTACAGTGCGGTGATATCGGTATTGCTCATACTCCCTGTGGCGTTTTGGTTGTCTGGTTGGCACGCTATGGCGTGGGGTGCCATGGGCTTTGCATTCGTGGGCGGCATGATCGCGGCAACGGTCGGAATCATGAAAGTGTACGCCCTGCGGTATATCGACACGACCATCTACTTTCCGTTGTACAAATTGCTTTCGCCCGCATTTGCCATACTCGCAGGGCTTCTGCTTTTCGGCGAGCGGTTCAGTTGGCTCGAGTGGTTGGGCCTTTTGATGGGATTATTCGTACCCCTTGTCTTGATAACACCAGCTGAGAGATTGCGCCAAACAAATCTCACA
>PWVU01000148.1 GCA_003561715.1 Candidatus Kaiserbacteria bacterium
CAAGCTGGAGTGAAGCGAAAGGCTTGTCGCTGAGGTGGGGTCGAGAGTAGTTAGTATTTTGGGAATACTTGGACTAAAATAGTTACTAACTCGTGACCGAGTCCATCCGGGTGCACAAAATTGCCAATCTCATGCGATTAGTGCCTGGGTACTTGTGGTTCGTGGTATCAGGAGGCTTGAGTGTAGGGGCAAAGTAATGATGTACAACATGGGTCCCAGATGTCATCGCATCCTTCGCGCATGAGATTCATTCAGCATAATTGTATAGAGGGAAATGATATCGATACGCGGCAAGCGGATGCGGTTCGACGTCATGCGCCGCACGTTATCTTGTTTGAGTCTCCAAGAAATACGCGTTCGCTGGGATGGTCGATCAATGGAGCTTCATTAGAGGAGCGAGTGCGCGTGGTCAAGGAGCATAAAAAACATCTACGCGTGGTTGCGCAAACCTATCCTTGGGTTTGGTCGGAAGCGTTTGTACTGGACAATGTAGTCGATCTTTGGAAGGCACAACAGCAAGTAGACTTATACAATGTTGATGCGCCGTCGGAACTTCTTCGACAGACCATCATTCATCGGTGGAATCAGCTGGAAAAACCGCGTCGACGTGGCGTGCACTTTCCGTGGTGGGTCTATATCTACTTACGAGAAAGAATGATGGCGGATACAGTGAAGCAGATCATTCCCCGCTACCGAGAACCGGATACACTTGCGCTGGTTGCGATGCAAAAGTTCCACTGGCTGCATGTGCAGTTTTTGCTTACACAACCCTCCAAACAAAAGATCTTTACATACTACTTTGCGGCGTTTCCCAATGTCTTCATGCACACACTCAACAAAAAAGTGGAAGGCATTGGCAATCCCGTTTTGCTGAAGTACTGGCGCACGGTTTCAGATTTTGTTGAATAACATACAGCCACACAGCAACGAGTTGTGTACATTGATTATTTCTTATTAGGCATCCATAGACCCATGGACATTTCGCCGCAAAACGCTACACTCTGTCTATGAAAACCGTACTTATCACCGGAGGGTCAAGTGGGATCGGTGCCGAGATGGCGCGGCAGTTTGCCGATGCCGGATATCGTGTGGCAATTTCATACCGCGCCAATCGTGAGGGTGCGGAAGAAGTGCTTGCCGACATTGAGGCACTCGGTGCCGAAGGTTTGATACATCAAGCGGACTTGTGCGAGGAGTCTCAGGCGCAGGCGCTTGTCGAGGTGGCGACTGCGCGCTTTGGTGCGATCGATGTGCTTATCAATAACGCCGGCGGCTACCTTGAAGGCGATGAGTGGGACAAAGGCACTGCCGAGCTGTGGACGCGAAGTCTTCAACAAAATCTCGTTTCAGTGATGAGTGTAAGTAAGTATGTGATCCCGTTTTTCCAAAAACAAAGATCGGGCGTTCTGCTCAACATCGCCTCGCGCCACGGTATGATGGGCGACTACGAGGCACTCTCCTACGCCGCGGCAAAAGCGGGCGTGATCAATATCACAGAGGCGTATGCAAAACTGCTCGCGCCCCACGCCCGCGCAAACACCATCTCACCCGGCGCGGTCAATACGGGCTATTGGCGTACCGCGCCTGAGGATGAATTGCAGGAAGCTATCGCCACTAACCCTATGGGGCGCCTCGTCGAGACAAGCGAAGTCGCCGCGATGGCGCTCCATCTCGCCTCGGACAACGCCGCGGTCATCAACGGGCAGAATATCGTTGTCGATGGCGGGTGTCTGTTGCGATAAATAAATTGAGCAAACGGGGCTTTGGTGGTAGGCTACAGAGTATATATCGCACTGAGTATGGGGAACATCAGTGATCTGCCAATACATGAGCGACCGCGTGAAAAATTACTTGCGCGCGGACCGGCGGCGCTTGCCGATGCCGAACTGCTTGCCATACTCCTGCGCACCGGCAGACGCGGCAAGAGCGCTATCGAGATCGCACAAGACATTCTCGCCAAACACACCAAAAAGCGCATACTCGACATTACCTTCGACGATCTCAAAGCGATACAGGGTATCGACTCCGCAAAAGCCGCCACGCTCTTGGCGGCGTTTGAATTTACCAGGCGCGTGCTGGGCGCGCACGTAAACGGTACGCCTATCATTGAAACCGCACAAGACGCGCTCGCACACCTCCACGACATTCGCTCGTACAAGCAAGAGCACTTTGTTGCGCTTTATCTCAACGCCCGCAACGAGCTCCTTCACCGCGCAACCATTTCGATCGGCACGGTCAACGCCTCACTTGTCCATCCGCGCGACGTCTTTGCGCCCGCGATCGAACACAACGCAACCGGCATCATCGTAGCCCACAACCACCCCTCAGGTGACCCCGCACCCTCGCCGGAGGACAGGGAAGTGACCATGCGACTCAAAGACGCCGGCAAGCTCCTCGGCATACATCTCCTCCATCATGTGATTTTGACCAAAGAAAAGCATGAAGTTGTGCAATAACGGCAACTATATGCACACACATTGTGCATGTGGCTCCACTTGCACACAAAATAATCGTGAAAAGTAGGCATATTTTTACATTATTCACGATAATACTTGCAATTATCGTGAATATATACTATACTATGCGACATGGCACGAAAACCTACTGCATTTGGTAGAATAGACGAACTACGAAAGCGTTTTTATACCGCGCTTCCGGGAAAAGAATCTCTTGTCAAGACGATCAATGAAGCGGAGATTCCTGAGCATGTCTACAACTCAAACGCTATCGAGAACAGCACACTCACTCTTGAAGAGACAGAGAAAATTCTCCTCGAGGTCGATCTTGAACGCTTTGTGAGCGCGCGCGAGATTCACGAAGCAAAGAATCTTGCACGAGTAAGTGCATACATTGAGGAGAAAGCAAAAACGGAAGAGCTTTCGTTCGATCTGATACTTCGGCTCCACCGCATGCTGCTCGGCAATATCAACGAAACTATTGCCGGTCGATTTCGAGAAGGTGACGAATGGGTTCGCGTCGGATCATACGTTGCTCCCGGCCCGGACGACGTTGAGTCGCTGTTACACATTGTCCTCACAACACTTATTGCTGAAAAAAGCGCACACATCATTACTCGCATCGCGCGATTTCATTTGGCATTTGAGCACATTCATCCCTTTTGTGACGGCAACGGACGTATCGGGCGGGTGCTCAACAACTATGTTCTGTTGCGAGAAGTATATGTTCCTGTCAATATAGCGTTTGCGGATCGCGCGCGCTACTACCACGCGTTCAAAGAATACGATGAGAAAAAAAAGACTACTACTATGGAAGAGATCATTGGGCGCGCACTTACCGAAAGCTACCACAAGCGATTAGCATACCTTGAAGGAAAATCCATCGTCTCGCTAAAAGAATTCGCAAAGCAGAGCAAACAGTCACATTCCAACGTATTAAACAAAGC